>JAPOLF010000233.1 GCA_029977305.1 bacterium
AATACCGAGTCGGAACAATTCCTTCGCCGTCTGCAGATTCGGCGCCCACCCCGCTCGGCCCGCCAGCGAGACCACCCGCTTGCCCCCGATCATCAACGTGAGCATCACCGCCGCGCCGATCGCTCGTCCCGCAGCGGCCGCGTACGCGCTCCCCGCCACCCCGAGTTCCGGCAAACCGAAGTTTCCGAAGATCAGTCCATACGCCACGATCACATTCACCACGTTTGCCAGCATCGCGGCCTTGAACGGAGTCTTGCTGTCCCCGGCGCCGCGCAGAATCGCCCCACAGACGAACGACAGCAGGAGCACCACGCTGAACGCCGCGGTGATCCGCACGTAGGTCGCCGCGACCTCCGCCACCTCGGGAGCGGTATTGAAAATCGAGACCACTGCCGGAGCTCCGAGGAAACCCAGGATCGAGATCGGGATGGAGAGGATGATCCCCCACATCACCGCCTGTCGCGCAAGTTGATTTGCACGCTCGGGGTTTTTCGCGCCGATGGCCTGAGAGACCAGCACCGTCGCCCCGACATCCACCGCTGACAGGATCGAGATCAGGAAGAACACCAATTCGACCGACGTCCCGACCCCTGCCACCGCTGCTGCGCCGAGCTTCGCCACCATGAATGTGTCGATCGCCCCGACCATCGTCTGCAGGAAGTTCTCGCCGATGATCGGCACCGCGAGTCCGAGCACCCGCTTCTGGGTCATCGGTTCGGAGGCCGCGCCGGGATCGGTCACCAGCACATCGTCCGGGATCGTGATGATCCCTCCGATCGGCAGCGACAATTCGGCAGGCGCGATGATGATGTCGTCCGGTTCGATCCTCGCTGGACCGTCACCTGACGATTCGTTGGCGGGAAGCGACGTGATGGTGCTCATTCGAAGGAGCCTACCACAGCCGTGTCGTGCCTCCAGAATCCGGTACCCTGTAGCACAACGCGTACCGCGCAAAACGGCGCGAAGCAGAACTCTAGGATGCATCGGAGGACGACGATGACCGACCAGTCGCCAATCGAAGGGTCTTTGGTCAAAGAGCGCTTGACGTGGCTCGGCTACGGCTTGATCACCGGCATCATCATCGGTGTGCTCGTCGGCTGGCTCTGGCATGGAGTCATTGGCTCGGCGTTGCGCGTCATCCTGATCGTGCTGCTGATCACGCCGTTCGTCGTCGCCTACGTCTTCTACCTGCGCAGCAAGGACGCCGAGACCACCGCGCAGCATCCCGCTCCGCAGCAGGCGCCGTCCCTGCCGACACCCCCGCCCAACGCCCCCATCGACGCCGCCTCTCGCGTGGTTGCTGATTCCATCGACCCCGACCGCGTCTGATGACCATCGACTGGCCGATCATCCTCTCGCTGATCGGCCTGATGTTCCTCGTTGGGATGGTCATCGGGTTCATCGGTGCCGGTGGCGCCGGGATTGTGGTCGCACTCCTCACCACCGCCTACGGACTTCCCATCCACGTCGCGATCGGCACCGCCCTCGGCACCATGTGCCTGACCACGGTCTCCGGTGCCATCTCTCACGTCAGGGAAGGCAATGTCGCACCGCGCATCGGCGCCGTGGTGGGGATTTCCGGAGCGGTCGGGGCCGTCCTCGGTGCCTACGTCGGCCAGGACATCCCGGAGGCGCGCCTGCAGATCTTTGCCGGATTGGGGCTGTGGTTCCTGGCCGCCCTGGTGTGGGTTCGCTCGCGCATGGAGATCGGCGGCAGGGTCAGTGAGCAGTGGTCCGGTGAACCGGTATGGCCGACGCGCCTCCTCGCCGAGGGGGTCGGCATTGGCGCGGTAGGGGGAGCGGCGGCCGCCCTTCTCGGGGTGGGCATGGCCCCCTTCATCCAACTCGGCTACCTCGCGCGCTTCCACCTGCCACTCCGCCAAACCGTCGGCACCACCATGTTCACCCTCTTCCTGATCTCACTCTCCGGGGCCATCGCCCTCGCCACCGCCGACGACGTCTCCTATCCCCATCTCATCGGCGCGACGATCGGTCTCGCCAGCGGCGCCTACCTCGGGGCCAAGTTCACCCGCCGTGCTCCGCGCCAGGTGCTCCGCGCCGCGATCGTCACCGTCCCGATCATCGCCGGCGCGATGCTCCTCTTCCTCTAGCATCCCTCCCCACCACGCAGAAACGCCCCGAGGCCGAGACCCCGGGGCGCCCATGCGGAGAGGAGCGGACGCGTTATGCCCCGCGCCCTCCGACCTGCACCTTCAATCCTTGGCCCTTGCGCACCACCTCGAGTGCCTCGTCGAAGCGGTCGAGCGTGAAGTGATGGGTCACCATCGCCTCCGCATCCACCGCACCAGCAGCCAGGATGTCGATGGCCGGTCCGTATGAGTTCAGCAACGCCATCGTCCCCATGATGGTGATCTCTTCGTTGTAGATCTTGAACGCGTCGTACGACGCTTTCTCCCCCGGCGGGCACACCCCGAACAGCAACAACTTGCCACGCCGCTTCACCGCGTTGATCGCCATCTCGGCCACCTTGGTCACCCCGGTTGCCTCGATCACATTGTCGAACCCGCGTGGCGCGATCTCTCGCAATTGCTCCACCGAGGTCGCCACATGCTCGAACCCGAACACCTCTTTCGCCCGCTGCAGCCGACTCTCATTGATGTCGACGATCGCCACCAGGCTCGCGCCGTTGTATCTGGCCACCTGCGCGTTCTGCAGCCCCATCGGTCCGGCACCGTAGATGAGATAGGTTTCCCCAACCAGCGGCTGCAGCCGATGGAACCCGCGCACCACGCACGCGACCGGCTCCACCAGTCCCGCGGCCGCGTCGCTCATCCCCTCGGGCAGCGGGTAGATCGTGCGCGCTGGCAGCGCGCAGTATTCCGCGAAGCCGCCACTCGCGGTCACCCCGATCGCATTCCAGTTCTCGCAGAGGTTGCCCATTCCGCGCTGACAGAAATAGCACGCCCCGCAATTCAGCGTCGGGTCGGACCCCACCCGCTGCCCAACCTTCAGGCCGGTCACGTTCTTGCCGACCTCGACGATCGTCCCCCCGAACTCGTGCCCGATCACCAGCGGGTACTTCGTCGGCGGGAAATCACCCTCGATCACATGCACATCCGTCCCGCAGATGCCGCAGGCAGCCACCTGCACCACCACCTCATCGGGACCGGCCACCGGATCTGGGATCTCGGTCACGTTCACCACATGCGGTTGCTCGACGACCACCGCGCGCATCACGCATCTCCCCCGCGCCCCTCAGGCGCTGATCGGCTGCAGGCCGCCTGGAAC
>JAPOLF010000234.1 GCA_029977305.1 bacterium
ATCCGGGATCGCCTCCGCCAGATACGCCTGCATCCCGATCACGGCCCATGCATCGGCAAACCCGAGCCCAAACCACAACACGAACACGATCGGCATTGGCGGATTGAACACCATCGGCACTGCCAGCAAGGGGGCGAGATAGCCAACAGCCATCAACATCGGCCTGCCCATCCTGCGCTCCGCGCGATGGGCCACCAGCGCACCCACCACCGTGCCCAAGGCGAACACGGTGGTGATCAGGGCGTAGGTCTCGTCGCTCGCGTCGGTCTCCCCGAATCGGGAGACGCAATAGGCGACCAATGCGATCGAGAGCACCGCCGTCATCGTCTGCCACAGGGCCTCGACGGCGGCGATCCCGCGCACGACCGGATTGCTCTTGACCGTGCTGAGTCCCTGCCACATCGCGGCAGAGATGAGTTCACGCTCGGCTGGCACAGCGGTTGGAGGCAGGACCATCGGCGCGATCGCGATCGCCGCCAACAGGAAACACGCCCCTTGGAGAAAGAACGCGGGACGCGGCCCGGCGAACCCCACAATCACGCCGCCGATCGCGGGTCCCGCCACCCGCAGGATGTTGGAGCCGACCTGCGTGATCGAGAGGGCCGTCACCAACTGTCCCGGGGGCACCGCAACCGGCACCGCTGCCAAGGCAGCAGGCCGCCAGATGGCGTCATTTGTCGCGACCAGCATCGCGACCACCGCAACCTGCCACGCCTCTCGGCAGAAGGGGATCGAAAGCACGAGCACGGCACGCACCAGGTCGGTGGCAATCATCAACTTCTTGCGATCAAGCCGATCGACGAGCACGCCGCTGATCGGTGCCAACACCACCATCGGCAGCAACGACGCCACCAACACCTGACTCGCCATCCGGGCTGAGTTGGTCATGTCGAAGGCGAGCAATGGCAGCGCGACGCGCGCCACCGCCTCGCCAAAGGTCGCCAGCATCTGTGAGATCCACAGGGCCCGGAAGGCAGGGATGCGCAGCACCTGTGCATAAGGCGACCCGGACGGTCGTGGCGCGTGGTGTGGGGATGCCTCGGCACTCATCAGGTCGGCAGCTTTCCTCGCGGCATGGTGGACGACCGCCGTGCGGCCATGGAAACGATGCGGGACCCTGATGCCTAGTAGGTGGCGCGACCACCAGAGATGTCAAACGTCGCAGCCGTGGAGAACGAGAGGTCCTCCGAGGAGAGGAACGCGACCAACGCAGCGACTTCCTCCGGCTGCCCCATCCGATTCATGGGGATCTTGGACAGCATGTACGCCTTGTGCTGATCCGACACCTGCGCCAGGATCGGTGTCTCGATCACGGCCGGCGTGATGGCATTCACCAACACGCCTTTCTGTGCCAATTCCTTGCCGAGCGACTTCGTCAGCCCGATCACGCCGGCCTTGGCGGCGGAGTAGGCGACCGCATTGGGATTGCCCTCCTTGCCAGCGATCGACGCAATATTCACGATCCTGCCGTATCCATGCTCGATCATCGACGGCACCACCGCCTTGCACCCGATGAACACGCCGGTCAGGTCGATGTCGACGACGCGCTTCCACTCTGCCACCGGCATCTCCCACGCCGGCATGTTGTCGCCGGCGACACCGGCGTTGTTCACCAAGATGTCGACCTTGCCCCACGCCGCGATGGCGGTCCGGACCGCCTCGGCCCATGACTCCTCGCTGGTGACATTGAGCCCGAAGGCGATCGCATTCGACCCGATCGAGGTGGCCACCTTCGTCGCTTCGGCGATGTCGACGTCGGCGATCATCACCTTGCCGCCTTCGCTCGCGATCCGACGCGCGCTCGCCTCGCCGATCCCCCGCGCCGCACCGGTGATGATTGCCGTCCTGCCCTGAAACCGCATCTGGGGGTCGTCCTTTCTTGTGGTGGCTGGCGGAGACAGGGTGACGTGCCCTGCTGCTTCACTGTCGCGCGGCTACTATAGCGCGGGCAACGCCGACACAGGACGACCACACAGGAGGCGCATTTCGATGACTGCACCACAGGCGCGAAGCGGCATGGATCTCACCGGGCGACGCGCCCTCGTCACCGGGGCTTCCCGTGGCATTGGTCGCGCCATCGCTGAGCGCCTCGCCGAGGCAGGAGCGCATGTCGCGGTCAACTACCACGCCACCGAACCGGTCGACGTCATCGCGGGCATCACCGATCGCGGAGGCAGGGTTTTCGCCGTGCGCGCCGACGTCGCGGACGAGATGCAGGTGGCAACGATGATGATCGAGGTTCAGCAGCGACTCGGCGGACTCGACATCCTCGTCAACAATGCCGGAATCTGCCCGTTCTACGAGTTCCTCGACATGCCGGTGGAAATCTGGGATCGCACCCAAGCGGTCAACTTGCGCGGCGTCTTCCTCACCAGCCAAGCCGCGGCGCGGATCATGGTCGATCAAGGCACGGGCGGGCGCATCATTTCGATCAGTTCGATCAGCGCGTTGGTCGGTGGCGGCCAGCAGACCCACTACACGCCGACCAAGGCGGGCATCAAATCCTTCATGCAGTCGCTGGCGATCGTCCTCGGCCCCCACGGGATCACCTGCAACTCGGTGTTGCCCGGCACCATCACCACCGACATCAACCGCGAGGATCTCAGCGATCCCGCCAAGCGGGCCTACATGGAGAAGCGCATCCCCGTTGGCCGCCTCGGCGAACCGGAGGATCTCGCCGGTCCGGTCTGCTTCCTCGCCTGTGATGAGGCTCGTTATGTGAACGGCGCCGAGCTGCTCGTCGACGGAGGCCTCTTCGTCAACCTCCAGTAGGCGCGATCAGGAATCCTCGAACGCCGCCTGCCGCTTCTCGACGAACGCGCCCATCCCTTCCTTCTGGTCAGCGGTGGCGAACGCCTGCCCGAAAAGCATCAACTCGGTGTCCAAGCCCGTTTTGGTCTCTCCTGCGAAGGCGCGCGCCATGGCCGCCTTTGCTGCACGCACCGCACGCGGGCTGTTGGCGGCGATCGCTTGAGCGATCCCCAGCGCGGCCGGCATGAGCTCAGCAAGCGGATGCACGCTGTTCACCAAGCCGATCCGCAATGCCTCGTCCGCCTTCACCCTCCGCCCGGTGAGGATCAACTCCGCCGCCATGCCCGGCCCAACCACGCGCGGCAGCCGTTGTGACCCACCCCATCCCGGCGGAATCCCCAATGAGACCTCGGGTTGCGCGAACACTGCGTTCTCCGAGCAGATGCGCAGGTCGCACGCCAATGCCGCCTCACACCCACCGCCGAACGCATACCCAT
>JAPOLF010000235.1 GCA_029977305.1 bacterium
ATCGGGTCGCGGTGAATGTCGGCCGGATCGGGCGGGCCACCGCGGAATTGGTGGCGACGGCACGGCGGGATCGGCAGCCTGTGCTGGTGCTGGCCGGGGATGACACGGCGGCGGTGGGCATCGTGTCGGGGGTGCAGCGCGGCGGGGATCCGCACGCGGCCGTGGGGATCGTCTGGTTCGATGCGCACGGGGATTTCAACACGCCGCGGACCACGGTGAGCGGGATCTTGGCCGGGATGCCGCTGGCAGTCCTGGCGGGATTGACCGGGCCGGATTGGCGCGCGGCAGCAGGATTACTTAGCCCCGTTGCGACGGATCGGATGCTGCTTGCGGGCATTCGGGATCTCGACGACCAGGAAGCGACCCTGCTCCGCGCCAGCGCGGCGGCCGTGGTGCGGGCGGACGCGATGCGGAAAGGCGATGCCTTTGCGGCGGCGGTGGCAGACCTGGCGGAGCGTTGCACGGTCCTGTGCGTGCACGTCGACCTGGACGTGCTTGATCCGCGACATGTGCCGAGTGCGTCCACGCCATCAGCGGGCGGGTTGACGGTCGATGAGCTGTCGCGGGCCGTTTCTGCGGTGCTGACGACGGGAAAAGTGGCGACCGTGGCGGTGACCAGCCTGAATCCCGGGGCTGGAGCCTTGGGGGCGCAATCCGTGGCGAACGCGGCGGAATTCCTTGTCCGGACGCTGCCGCATTGGCAGGGGACTCCTGGGGAGTTGCCCGAGTAGGCCCGGCTTTGGTATCATCCGGCGCGCGCCCGGAAACGGGCGGTTTCGTGTGTTTCCCCTGACGGCGACCGCGACCTGAACGCCCGGACACTGGGCGTTGGCGTGATGCCGTGCAAGACGAGCGACTCGGGAAGGGCGGAGAGCAATGGTTGCCCAGTTGATTCGGTCGGTTGAGGCCGAGCAGTTCAAGAGCGACGTGCCGGACTTCGGCCCCGGGGACACCGTGCGGGTGCACGCAAAGGTTGTCGAAGGCAACCGGGAGCGCATCCAGGTGTTCGAGGGGGTGGTGATCCGGCGTCGTGCTGGCGGGATGAACGAGAACTTCACGGTCCGCCGCATGGCCTCGCACGGGATCGGCGTGGAGCGCACGTTCCTCATCCACTCCCCGCGCATCGACAAGATCGAAGTGACCCGCCGTGGTCGGGTTCGCCGCGCGAACCTCTACTACCTGCGCGGATTGACCGGGAAGGCGGCGCGCATCAAGGAGCGCCGGACCTAATCCCCCATCGAGCAACGTCTCTTTATGAAGCCCGCCGCCTGGCGGGCTTCATCGTTTATCCCCGCTTTTGAGGGAGCGCTACGGCCTGCTACCCTCCCCTGCATGACGAGGATTCGCACCATCACCCCGTTGCACCTTGATCAGGAACGTCTCTTCTGGGAGGCGGGGCTGACGTGCGTCGCGGGGGTGGACGAGGTAGGACGGGGGGCGATCGCGGGACCGTTGATGGCGGGAGCGGTGGTGCTCCCGGCGGTCGGGAGCCGGCGACTGGGGGTGCTGCGGCAGCATCTCGCCGGGGTGCGGGATTCGAAGACGTTGTCGTTCCGGCAGCGGGCGGTGCTGGCCGAGGGAATCATGGCGCTTGCGGAGGCGGTCGGCATCGGGACGGTCGAGCACGATGAGTTCGATGCCATCGGGATGTCGGCGGCGAACCGGTTGGCGATGGAGCGAGCGGTGCTCGCACTTGGGGTGGTCCCTGATGCGCTGCTGCTCGACGCGTGCACAATCGACCTCGGAGTGCCGCAGGTCGGCATCATCGATGCCGATGCGCTGTGCCTCTCGGTGGCGGCTGCGTCGATCGTCGCGAAGGTGGCGCGCGACACGGTGATGCTGGCGCACCACGAGCGCGATGAGCGCTACGCCTTCGCGCAACACAAGGGGTACGGGACCGCATTGCACTTTGCACGGATCGTGGAACATGGACCGGGACCGATCCACCGGATGTCGATTCCGCGCGTGGCGAACGGCGGGATCCGCTGATGACCCCGACGGCGCGGCGCCAACTCGGGGACGCGGGCGAGCGTGAAGCGCGGCGCCTGCTCGAGGCCGCCGGATATGCGTTCGTTGCAGCGAACTGGCATTGCGCGGCAGGGGAACTCGATCTCGTGATGCAGGACGGGGCGGAGTTGGTCTTCGTCGAAGTGAAGACGCGGCGCGGTGAGCGGGCTGGCCGGGCGGAGGAGGCGATCACGGCGTCGAAGACCGCGAAGCTGCTCGCCGCGGGCGAGTGGTTCGTCGCGGAGCACCCGGAATGGCACGGGGCGATCTGGCGGGTGGATTTGTTCGCGATCACCCTCGGGTCCGATGGGCGGGTGGAGCGGGTGGTACACGAGCAAAACGTGGCGGCCACCGGCTGATCGCGCGGCAGGGCCAATGCGGCGTGCGTGCTAGACTCGCGCCTATCCGACGCCTGAGGTCGGCGGAGCGCTCGCCCGCTGACGACCACCCGGGAGATCCCTGATGACTCGAACGTTTCGCCCTGTCGTTGCTGGTGCCGCGCTCGTGATCGCCCTCTTGGGTGGGCAGTGGATGGTGACCGCAGCGCAAGACGCAACGCCTGTGGCACCGGAGGCGGCGCTGCCGTCAGGCGTGTACCACGCGCACATCCACGCCGGGACGTGCAGCGATTTCGAGGCGTCGCCGGTGGCGGCGTTGGCGGAAGTGCTGTTCCCCGTGTCGCTCGAGGCGGAGATGCCTGCGGCTGCTGAGGACGTCCCGGTACCGGTGGGAGTGAGCGCGACGGATGTCGAACCCCTGTTGGACGCGATGTTGGCGGAGCCGCATGTGATCAATGTGGCAACGCTTGAGGCGCCGACGGAGAGCGTGGCGTGCGGCGTGATCGCCGGGGAACCGGACGAACGAGGGAACCTATTCATCGGGCTGCGGGAGCGGGACGGAAGCGGGATTGCGGGGTCGGCGTGGTTGATGGCGAATAGCGCGTCGACGACGGTGACGTTGTTCTTGACTGATGATGGCAGCGGGCATGAGCACGGCGCCCCAGAGGCGGCGGCCACGCCGGCGAGCTGACGGGTCGGTAATGGAGCAGCCGTTCGGGTCTCCCAGCGCACAGCAGCACCGTGACGCATCGCCGGAGGCGGTGCGGTGTGCCGTCCTGACCATCTCCGACACGCGGAATCCGGAGACCGACTCCAGCGGCCGGATGATCAAGGACCTCCTGGAGATCAAGGGCCACCCAGTCGTCGCGTACGCGG
>JAPOLF010000236.1 GCA_029977305.1 bacterium
CGTACCGTTCCAAGACGCGAACCAGCGAAGCGGCGCCCTGTAAACAAAAAACCATGTCAGTCTAATTGCCCATACAAAGATTAAAAATAAACTCACCGTCGCGTAGAATCGGGCGTCGACGTCCGGAACGTTCGCCTCGCACGTGTGGAGGAATGACCCGACATGGTCCGGGGTCTGGAACCCGACGATGTCGTTGCCCAGCATGCCCTCACAGATGGCCCGCCGCATTGCTCTGGGCAGCAAGCGCCAGTAATCAGGATCCGGCCATGGGATGTGGACAAACTGCTGGATGATCGCCTCGGGCCGCATCTCGCGGATGAACCCGGCACAGAGGTAGAGGTGGTAGTCCTGCAGCATGATGATCGGTTCGACCGAGACCTGCTTGCAGGCTGCCAGGATTTCCTGCGCGAAGAGGCGATTGACTTGGACATATCCTGTTTCCCAGGCGTCCCAAACGTCTTTGGTGATGTCTGGGGTGCGGGGGGTGTCCCACAAGTAGTGCTGGAGGAACCACAACAGCGGATTCGAAATCTCGTTGTAGTACTTGTGATAGGCGGCCGCATCGGGCACCACGAAGCGGAGACGGAATTCCGGCGGCGAGCCGTACTCGATGAGTCCGCCGCCTTGCTCACGGAGGAGTTCGGCCCGCTCCCGATCGCCGTCGGTCATTGCGGCCGCAATCCAGATCGGTTGGTATTCGCGGGCGATGGCGCTCACCGCCGTGACGACACCGCCGCTTCCCTTGGATGCAGAGAACGTTCCATCTGGCTGCTGGCGAAAGGTGACCGGGCCGCGATTCGACGCGATGATCAACGGGTGCTTGCTCAGCGCCTCGCGAAAGGTGCTGCCAGTCTCCGCTGCGGATCGTCGTTGCTCAGCCATCCCTGATCTGCCGAATCTGCCGGGGTCCCGGCTCGGACGCGCGAATCGTCGCCGCTGCCGGGCATTATCCCGCGATTCCCGGCGTGCCGCGCGGTCACCGCTTCTGCGCCGCCTAGCCTCCTCCATACCCCACACGAAGACTGATAGACTCACGAGGCGCCTTCAGCTCGTCATCAGGGACCGCCGGTGGATAGCCTCGTCTCGACCGTCCCATCAGATCGTTTCTGTCCATGGTGCGGCAGTGCTGACACCGTGTTGGTGTTGCGTGGATTCGCCGGTGTGACCGACGAGCGCAACCAGTATGTGATCTGCAAGAGCTGTGAACGCCAAGCCTACGAGATGATCGCGCTCACCGCGTGGGACATGCGACTCGGGCGATACCAAGCAGGTGGGACGTACACCGATCGGCCCACACGCAGCAAGTACGAGATCACCCGGGTGCTCAAGACAGGGAGCAACGAGTTCTTGCTCTATGTGCGCCCCATCGTGGATGTCGATCGATCCAACTGATCAGGACGGCTCCGGCCCGGACATGGCGATCGCGGCGATCGTCGGCTCGACATGGGTGGCGATCGCCGTTCGCACTTGCTCGTTGGTAAGCGAGCGGATGATCGTCACGTAGCGATCGAGGTAGTCGAGGCCGAGATCGAAGTTCACGATGTTGAGGAGCGTGCTCGTCACCCCGTCGTTGGTCTCGAGCGCGAGCGGCAGGATGCCAGTGAGATAGCTCTTCGCGTCGTCGAGTTCTTGGTCTGTCACACCCTCGTCGCGGATGCGACTGAGTTCCTCGAGGATGCTGTCAACCGCCCGATCGACGTTTGCTGGCGCTACCCCTGCGCGGGCGGTCCACAGCGTCTGCTCCCGCCCCGGCTCCAAGGTGCTCGACACGTGGTAGGCGAGGCCGTCTCGGTCGCGCACGGTGGCTCCGAGTCTCCCCATCAATCCCAACCGCCCGAGGATGAGATTGGCCACGTCGAGTGCGTAGTAGTCAGGGTGAAGACGCGGGATGGTCGGAATCCCAATGGTGATGTCGGTCTGCGTCTTCCCAGGCAGGTTGCTCGACTCCCGGGTGGACGAAGTTCGCTCCGGAGCAGGGAGAGGACCCATGGACGGTATTCCATTGGTTTTCCATCCGCCAAAGTGGCGGGAGATGCACGAGGCGATGTCATCGAGCGATCCGTACCCGCCGACCGCCGCGACGACCATCCCGTTCTGACCGTAGTGCCGTTCGTGGAACCCGACGACGTCCGCCCGCGTCAGGGCCTTCACGCTCTCCGCAGTACCCGACACCCGACGCCCCATCACATGCGGCGGGGGGTAGATGATGTTCCGCATGATGCGTTCCGCAGTTGACCGGGTGTCTTGGTCAGCCTCGCGGATACCGGTCAGGATCTCCTGCCGGAGTTTCTCCATCTCGTCCTCTGGGAACGAGGGTTCCTGCAAGACTTCCGCAGCGAGTTGAACCATCGTGTCGAGGTCTTCTCTAAGGCAGCGGATGGAGACGTCGAGGAACAATCGGCCCGCATCGATGCCGATGGCGGCACCGAGGTCGTCGCTGACCGCGCTCAGTTGCTCCCGGTCATGGCGGGCCGTGCCGCGCATGAGGAGGCGCGAGGTCAACAAGGCGACTCCGTCAGCCCCCGCTGGATCGTTGATCGCACCGGCCGGGATGCGCAGCCGAACCGAGAGCGCAGGGTCATCTGGCTGTGCCTGCCCGATGATCGTGATCGGCCCCGGGAGGTCGAGTTGGACGAACGGCGGTCGTGGGGTCGGTGCTCCCAATCCTCCGAGTCCCCAAACATTGAGGTTCGCAGGAGGTGCACTGGATGCATCGGCGCCGGATTCCGTCGGGACGAGCCACCCGGTCGTTTTCCGCTCCGGTCGCAGCCATGTTTGAACGACGCGGGTCACGTCCTCTGGTGTCACCGCCTCGATCTCATCAACCAGGCGATCAACCCGTTTCCACGAATCCACGATCTCCAGATAGCCGATCCAGAAGGCCTGATTGGTGACGCCCTCCGCGGAATAGACCTGCTGCGCCCGGACTTGCTTGGCGACCCGGCGCACTTCCTCCTCGCTCGGCGGGGTGGTGGCAAGCAGGGAAATCTCCGCATCGATCGCCTGCTCGATGGTTGCCAGATCCCCGCCCGGCAATGCGGATGCAGCGAACTGGAAGAGGTGTGGGTCACGATGCAGACCGAAATCGCTCCCCGCGGATCTGGCGATGCCCTTCGCCGTGATGTTTCGATGCAGGCGCGATGATCGACCCATTCCTGCTCCGCCGTGCAGGCCCATGCCCTTGGCGCCACTGAGAATCGCGTCCGCAACGATC
>JAPOLF010000237.1 GCA_029977305.1 bacterium
CGGCAGCTTGCGCTCCACCCACTCCTTGTCGAAGCCGGTGTCGAGCATGATCTTGCCGTCCGGGTGGTCGATGAAGACGGCGAAGACCGGGAACCGGAACTCGATGCCTTGGTTGTGGTTCCATGTCGCGAGCGACTTGTCCAACAGCAACGTGCCGTTGTCGAGCAGGTACACCTTCATCGCGATCCTCCTCACGTCCTCCGGTTCAGGCCATTGGGTCGGTCACACCGACCCACGCGCCCGGACCACTCCGCGCCAGACCCGCTCTGGCGTCAATGGCAACTCGTCCACGATCACTCCAGCATCGACCACCGCCGTGGCGATCGCCGCGGCCACGCCGGCCAATGCTCCTTCACCGACCCCCTTGGCACCATACGGTCCGGGACCATCCTCATTTTCGACAATGTTGGAGCGAAATTGCTCGGGCATGTCCACGGTCGTCGGCACGTGGTAGTCGTACAGGGTGCCCGTGAGCAGTGCGCCGGTGGCGTCGAAGACCATTTCCTCGAAGACGGCATTGCCGATCCCCTGCATGGCCCCACCCATTTCTTGCGTCACCACCTGCTTCGGATTGAGGGCACGCCCGACATCCGCCACGCTGACGATGTTGCGCAGCACGAGTTTGCCGGTGTCGGGATCGACCTCGACTTCGGCTCCCCCCATGCACACCTCCCAGAAGACCGGGCCTTCGGCATAGGATCCGCTTCCACCTTCGGGCCGGACTTCGCCGCGCCCGATGAGTTCGCCACCGACCATTCCGAAATGCGCCTTGATCAGCGCAGGGTGCGGTTTCGCCTCACCTTCGTGCCAGACCGCGCCCTCGCGCATCTCGAGCGCCTCCTCCGGCAACCCGAAGACCCCGGAGGCGATGGCGAGCAATTGTTGCCGCACATCCCGCGCCGCCCGCAGGACCGCCATGCCAGCCAATGTGGTGCTGCGACTGGCGCCGGTGGAACGGTCATAGGGGGTGGACTGGGTGTCTCCGCCCAGCACTTTGACCTTGGAAACCGGCATCGCCAGCTCCTCGGCCACGATCTGACTAAAGACGGTCCGTGTCCCCTGACCTACTTCCGTGGAACTCACGAGCAAGGTAGCGGCGCCATCGGCCTCCAGGCGGACGATCGCCGTGGACACCGGATGCGCGCCCGCGGCAAGCAACCCCACCGAAAGCCCCCGCCCGACGTTCTCCTCCTTCGGCGATCCCCAGTTCAAGGCCTTCGCCGCAAGTTCGATGTCGCTGCGCAGATCAGCGTCCAAGGGCTTACCCCCGGGCCGCACGTATTCGCCACGCTCGAGGAGGTTCTTCCGCCGCATCTCCAAGGCGTCGAGCCCGCAGCGACGACCGATTTCGTCAATTTGCATCTCGCCGCACCACTGCAGATGCGTGGCACCGAACGCGCGGTACGAACCCGCGGGTGAAGTCGTGGTGTACACACCCCACGCGTTGACATCGACCGCCTGCCACCGATACGGCCCGGGGGCGGCATCGGCGCCGGTCGCCACGACGCGGGGCCCGTTGTCCGCGTAAGCACCGGTGTCGAACCATGCCCGCACCTCGCGTGACAACAAGGTGCCGTCGGCCGAAGCGGTGGTGCGCATCCACGCCTTCATGCCGTGGCGACGCGTCGTCACCATCGACTCCTCGACGGCGTTCGCGATCCGCACCGGCCGCCCCGCCTTCTTCGCGAGGGCGCTTGTGAGCGGTTCCATCTTGGTGTAGGACTTCGCGCCGAACCCACCCCCGAGGTACGGCACCACCACCCGCACACTGTTCACATTCAGTCCGAACAGGTCGGCGAGCTCCGCCCGCACCAGGAACGGATGCTGACAGGAAGAGCGCACCACCAGCTCGTCTGCAGAAACCCACTCCGCGACGGTGGTGTGTGGTTCCATCGCATATTGAAATACCGCCGGAAACGTGAACTCCCCTTCAACGACGATATCCGCACCTGCCGCGATCTCCTCGACCGATCCCCGCGAGAAGGCATGGTGGTAGCAGATGTTGCCCGGCTCAAGCTTGAGCTCGCCCAAGCCATGGAACAACCCGGCCTCGAGGGAGAGCATGTCATGCAGGTACGGCGCGTCCGCGGCGAGGGCAGCATCGATGGTCACCGCCGTGGGCAGTTCCTCGTACTCGATTTCGATCACCGCCAGCGCGTCGTCCGCCTGCGCCAGCGTCTCCGCCGCCACCGCCACCACCGGCTCACCCACGAACCGGACGCGATCGACCGCGATGATCGGGCGATCCTTCAGGGCGTGCCCATAGTTCGGGTAGCGTCCGGCGACATCGTCACCGGTGAGCACGGCGACCACACCCGGCATGGTGTCCGCCCCGTTCAGCCGGATCTCGCGGATCCGCGCGTGGGCGAAGGTGCTCCGCAACACACGCCCGAACACCATACCGGCCAACCGGAAATCGCCGGCGTACACCGCCTCGCCGGTGACCTTTCCCAGCGCATCCACACGAGGAACATCAACGCCAATCGCAAGCCCGGCAGCGATCGAGGAATGCGCCATCACTGCCCCTCCGATCCGCGCAACCGCCGCGCCGCGTCATCCACTGCATCCAAGATGTTCCAATAGCCGGTGCACCGGCAGATGTTGCCGCTGAGGTAGGTTTTCACCTCGTCACGGGTCGGACTCGGCGACTGTGCCAAGAGCGCCTTGGTGCTGAGCACCATGCCCGGCGTGCAGAACCCACACTGGATCGCGGCGCAATCAACGTATGCCTGCTGAATCGGATCGAGTATCCCGTCGGTGGCAAGTCCCTCGATCGTTTCCACGTGCTTGCCATCGATCTCCAACGCCAACGTGGTGCACGAACTCACCGGCTCGCCATCCACGAGCACCGTGCAGACACCACACACCTGTACATCACAGGATTGCTTCACCCCGTGCAGTCCGAGACGATCACGCAACACTTGAATCAGGAGTTCGCGCGGCTCGATGTCGAGTTCCACCCGCTCGCCGTTCACCGTTGCCGAAACATGAATGGTGGCAATGTCTCTGGCGACCATCACGCCGCCTCCGATCGCGACGCGACCACCCGCGCCAACGCCCGCTTCGTGAGCGTGGCGACCAACTGCTGCTTGTACTCGGCGGACATCATCGGATCGGCATCGACCTCAACGGCGTCACGGGCCAGGGCAGCCAGCGCCCGAACATCCAACGCATCAGCCCTCGCACCGACCAGCATGGTCT
>JAPOLF010000238.1 GCA_029977305.1 bacterium
AACACCACCAACCTCGGCATGTCCGCTGGTGGTGGCTCCGCGATCGCCGATGCTTCCGGTGGCGATTACAACGTGGCGTTCGTCAGCTAAGCCTGACTCGCCTCGGCGAGAACCCCCGCTCCGGTCTCCGGAGTGGGGGTTTTGCGTTATGCGGTACTTTTGGGTGTCCGGACGTCCCAAGCCGTGTGAACCCCGGGGTTCCGCATCAACACGCCACTTTTCTCGTCAACCATGCCCACCGCTCCGTTCAAGCTCGCCCCATTTGGGCCGATTGCCGGGACAGGGAGGTGACAGCCACCGACACGTCGTGTATGATCCTTGGCACCGGGAATGACCGGATGGGAGGAGTGCCCCGGGAGGGCACTCTGGGTGAGGAACGAACGGGAGGAAGCACATGGACTTCTTGTTCCTGCAGGAGACTGCTGCCGCTGGTAATGGTGGTGGCGCGGCTGCCTCGTCCAACGGCGGTGCCGTTGCGGCTGGCGACGTCAACAGCGGCTCGAACGCTGGCAGCGCCATCGGCGTTGGCGACAGCGTCGGCGATGTCTCGGTGGACGGCGGCGCGATCGCCAACACCACCAACCTCGGCGTGAGCGCTGGCGGCGGCACCTCGATTGCCGATGCCTCCGGTGGCGACTACAACGTGGCGTTCGTCAGCTAAGGCTGACTCGCTTCGGCGAGAACCCCCGCTCCGGTCTCCGGAGCGGGGGTTTTGCTATCCCAGCGGTCACGCATATTCCCTCCCTTGACCTTTCACCCCTCACTCATCACCATCCTCCCGAACGTCCTTGCGATGGAGGTCCCCGGTGTCACTCGCCTTTGACCGTCGTTGGGTGATCCTCGGCATCCTCCTCGCCGTGCCCGTCGGCATCGCGAGCGGACTCGCCAGCGCGCTCTTCCTCATCGCCCTCGACATCGTCACCAGCTGGTTTGGCACCTACCCGTGGCTCCTCTGGCTCCTCCCCGTCGTCGGCGCCGCCACTGCTTGGGCCTATTCCACCATCGGCAAGTCCGCCGCCCGCGGCAACAACGCCATCCTCGATCAGATCCACGATGCCGACGAAGCCGGCACCGTCCCGCTCCGCATGTTCCCCATGATTCTGATCACCACCCTCGCTACCCATCTTGTCGGCGGCTCAGCCGGCCGCGAGGGCACCGCCGTCCAGATGGGCGGCGCCATCGCTGCCTCACTCGCCCGGCTCTTCCGCGTCGGCCCCGAGCATCTCCGCGTCATGCTGATGTGCGGTGTCAGCGGTGGCTTCGGCAGCATCTTCGGCACCCCGCTCGCCGGCACCGTCTTCGCGATGGAGGTGCTGACCCTCGGCGGCATGCGCTACGACGCTCTCATCCCCTGTCTCGTCGCCGCACTCCTCGGTGATCTCACCGTGCAGCTGATCGGCGTCGAGCACACCCCCTATGCCATCACCTCACCCCTGCCCGAACTCGGCATCACCCCGATCCTCGTCGTGGCGCTCGCCGGCATCCTCTTCGGCCTCACCAGCACCGCCTTCTCCGAAGGGATGCTCTACCTCGAGCGCTGGAGCAAGCGCCTCGTCACCAATCCCATCCTCCGCGGCGCGGCCGGCGGCCTCGCCGTCATCGCCCTCACCCTGCTCTTCGGCACCCGCATCTACAACGGCCTCAGTCTGCCGCTCCTCGCCGCCCCCTTCGACGGTGAGGCGGTCCCCACCTTCGCCTTTGCCCTGAAACTGCTGCTCACCGTCGTCACCCTCAGCTTCGGCTTCCGCGGAGGCGAGGTCACCCCGCTCTTCGTCATCGGCGCCACCCTCGGCGCGACCCTCGCCGCCCCGCTCGGGATGCCGGTCGATGTCCTCGCCGCGCTGGGCTTTGTCGCGGTCTTCGCCGCCGCTGCCAACACCCCGATCGCCTGCGTCCTCATGGGGGCCGAACTCTTCGGCGCGGAGAGCATCCTCTGGATGGGCATCGCGGTGTTCGTTGCCTATGCCGTCTCCGGCGATCGAGGTATCTACCACGCGCAGCGGGTGGTCGCCCCGAAGCGAGCCGTCGCCGCCCCGCTCAACGCCGCCCGCAAGGCCCTGCATCGGTAAATCCATCCGCGACCGGATGAGCGACATCCGCCCCCTCTGCTACATTGACCCTATGAACCAGTCCACCCAAACCCCCACCCTCGCCACCCTGCTCGCGCGCCACCGACGCGCCGCCAACCTCACCCAGGAAGACCTTGCCGAGCGCTCCGGTATCGCCGTCCGCACCATCCAGTCCCTCGAATCCGGAACCACCCGCTCCGCCCAGGCCGCCACCGCCATCCTCCTCGCCGACGCCCTCCTCCTCGAACCTGCCGCCCGCGCCGCCTTCATCGCCAGCGCCCGACGCCAACCCCTCCGCCGCCCCGTCACCACCGCACCCAACACCCCCGCCATCCTCGGCCGCGAGCTCGACCTCGCCGCCATCGATCGCCTCCTCCCCACCACCCGCCTCCTCACCCTCCTCGGCCCGGGTGGCGTCGGCAAAACCACCCTCGCCCGCACCATCGACGACCGCCACACGGCCGCCTGCCCCGGCTCTTCCCTTTGGGTCGGCCTCGAATCCGTCCAAGACCCCGACGACCTCCTCCCCGCCGTCGCCCGCGCCCTCGATCTCGGCGAACAGGGAGATCAATCCCTTCTCCTCCGCATCGCCGACGCCATTGCCGATCGCACCCTTCTTCTTATTCTCGACAACCTCGAGCACCTCACCGTGGCCGCCTCCCAAATCGCCGCCCTGCTCGCCGTCGCGCCCAACCTCACCATCCTCTGCACCTCGCGTGAGGCGCTTCGCCTCCGCGAGGAACACCTCCTCCTCATCGATCCCCTTGTCGTCCCCAACCCCTCCGATGCACCTGACGTTCTCGCTGCCAACCCTGCCGTTGCCCTATTCGAGCGCAGCCTCGCCACCGCCACCCCCTCCCGTGCCGGCCACGACGCTCCTCCCCACACCCCCGCCGACCTCTCTCGCATCGCCACCATCGTCGATCTCCTCGACGGCCTCCCGCTCGCCATCGAGCTTGCCGCCGCCCAAGGTGCCACCCTTCCCCTCGACACCCTCCGCACGCTCCTCGAGTCCGCTGGCCTTGCCGCCCTCGCCCGCGGCCGCCGAGATGCCCCCGGTCGTTTCGCCACCATGGACGCCGCCGTGGGCTGGTCTGTCAACCTCTTGTCATCGGATGCGCA
>JAPOLF010000239.1 GCA_029977305.1 bacterium
AAGGGTGCCAGCTGGCTGCGGCGATGCCGCTTGAGCAGGTCCTCGCACCGGCGCAGCCAGTCAACCAGCCGGTCCGGGAAATCGGGCTGCTTGTGCTGGTACAGATCGACCAGCCGAGTCGATTCCTCGACCAGCGCCTGCGACTCGTCCAGAAAGGCCGTCACGACGATCTGCATGCCGGCCTACTCCGGCACCAGACGGCTCAGCGCGGGCAGCTTGTCCTGGCCGGGCTCGGGGTCGAGCGGTGGATGTCCCGCTGGGAGACGGTCGTCACCCACGACATCGCGGAGAGTGGGATTCTCCCGATGTCGACCGAGGACCTGTTCAACCTCCTGCCGGAGAAGGAACGCGCGTCGACCCGCGAGGCGCTGCTCAACCTGCCGCTGGGGTACGCCGAGGCGCGGGGCACTCGGGCATTGCGGGAAGCGCTGGCCGCCACGTACGAAAACACCACTGCGGAGAACATCCTCATCACCACCGGTGCCATCGAGGCGAACTACCTGCTGTTCCACACCCTGCTCCAACCCGGTGACGATGTCGTCACGATCGACCCCGCATACCAACAGGTGCAGACAGTCCCCCAGTCACTCGGGGCAAAGGTGAGTTTCTGGAAGGTGCGCTCCGAGGGCGGGTTTCACTTCGACTTGGAGGACTTCGAGCGCATCGTCACCCCGAACACGAAGTTGATCTCGATCAACACCCCGCACAACCCGACCGGCGCCATGCTCGACGACAATGAGCTCGATCACCTGTATGGCATTGCCGCCTCATTCGGCAGCCACGTCCTGAGTGACGAGGCCTACCGCTGGCTCGACATCCCCGGCGGCGACCCGATGCCTGCCCCGATGCGCAATCGGGGCGATCTCGGCATCAGCGTCGGCACCGTCTCGAAGCCCTTCGGCATCCCCGGGCTCCGAATCGGGTGGATCGTCGCGCCGGAGGACATCATCAAGCGGTGCTGGTCGCTGCGTGACTACATCACGCTGAGCCCCGGCAAACTCAGCGATCAACTGACGTTGATAGCCGTCAATCACCGCGACCAGATCCGTCAGCGGACGCACAGCATCGTGGCACCTAATCTCGCCGAGGCCACCAAGTGGTTCGCTGAGAATGCCGATCTCGCCTCGTGGACGCCACCTCGCGCGGGACTCCTCGCGTTGATGCGGTACCACCTCGACATGCCGTCGGCGGACCTCGCCGACATCCTCGCGCGCGACTATGGCGTGATGCTTGCCCCCGGTTCGGCCTTCGGCTTTGACCAACACCTCCGGATCGGCATCGGGCAGCGACCGGAAATCTTCCGCGAGGGGTTGGTGCGCACCCGCACCTGCTTCCGCGATCTGATCGCCTCCGGGGTGAAGCAGCTGCCGCCGCGGGCTCCCGGCGCCTGATCCTCACGCGCATCGCGCCACAATGAAGCGCCATCGGCTTTCACCGATGGCGCTTCTTCGTGATCAGTCCGATTCGTCTTGCGCCGTTTAGGGTTACTTGGCGCCGGCAGCGGCCCGCTCGAGCGCACGCTGGGTGTAGACGCCGATCAGGTGCTTGCGGTACTCCGCCGAGGCGTAGTGATCGCCGTTGAGTTCCAGGCCGTCGGCCGCAACCGCCGATGCTGCCTTGATCGCGTCAGCGTTCAACGGCTTCCCGACGAGCGCCTTCTCAGCAGCCGCGGCCCGGGTCGCCTTGGACGTCGCCCCGGTGACGACGATGCGGGCGTCAGAGACGTTGCCGTCCCCACCGACCGTCACCACAGCGGCGATGCCGACCACCGCGTAGCCGGAGGCCGGATGCCGATGCTTCTCATAGGCCATCCCGGTCTTGCCCTTGGGCGCCGGAATCGACACCTGCGTGATGATCTCATCGGCCTCGAGCGAGGTGGTGAGCAGGTCGACCAGCAGGTCCTCGACCGCAATGGTGCGCTCGCCCTTGGCACTCATGGTCTTCACCGAGGCGTTGAGGGCAAGGGCGATCGCGGTGAAATCGGCAGCGGGGTCATTGTGCGCAAGGGCTCCACCGATGGTGCCCTTGTTCTGCACCTGCGGGTCGCCGACGTTGTAGGCCGCTTCTGCGACCATCGGCAGGGCCTTCTTGACGTCCTTGGAATCGCGTAGCTCCGCGTAGGTTGTCATCGAGCCCATCGTGGCGCCGCCGTTGACCGAAAGGCCCTTCAGCTCCGCAACATTTGAGAGATCGACGACGGCCGACGGCATCGCCAAGCGCAGCTTCATGGCCGGAAGCAGCGAGTGGCCGCCGGCCAGGACCTTGGCATCAGGATCCTTCTGCAGAATCGCGATGGCCTCCTTGACCGAGCTCGGGTTGTGGTAATCGAACTGCGATGGGAACACCTTCAACCTCCTCCGAATCGGGCTGACGTGCAGCCGACTGCATCCCTAGTTCTTGGCAGACGCGAGACTGCGCCAGACCCGCTCCGGCGTCAGCGGCATGTCCATGTGCTGAATCCCGAGGTGGGCCACCGCATCGATGACCGCGTTCGCGACGCACGGTGTGGAGGCGATGGTGCCTGCCTCACCGGCGCCCTTGACGCCCATCGGGTTCACGGGCGACGGCGTGATGGTCCGGTCCAACTCGTAGGTCGGGACCATGCTCGCCTTCGGGATCGCGTAGTCATTCATCGTGCCGGTGACGAGTTCGCCGTTGTCGGCGTAGACCGCGCCCTCGTAGAGCGCCTGCGCCAGACCCTGAGCGATCCCACCATGCACCTGCCCGTCGACGATCATCGGGTTGATGATGTTGCCGACATCGTCGACTGCGACGTAGCGGATCAAATCGATCTGCCCCGTCTCCCGATCCACCTCGACCACACAGATGTGCGTGCCGAAGGGGAAGGTGCAGTTCGGCGGATCGTAGAAGGTGGTGGCTTCGAAGGTCGGCTCCATGCCTTCCGGCAGGTTGTAGCCCAGGTGGGCGGCCAAGGCGAGCTCGCCGATGGTCTTCCCGCTCTCCGGCAGGCCCTTGACGAACGCGCGACAGTTCTCGAACACGATGTCCTCGGGCGCAGCCTCGAGCAAGTGCGCAGCGAGCAGCTTGGCCTTCTCGCGGATCTTCTCGACGCTCCTGTAGATCGCGGTGCCGCCAACGGTGAGCGAACGGCTGCCGTAGGTGCCGAACCCGAACGGGGTACCGAGAGTGTCGCCCCACTCGACTTCGACGTCGTCATACGCAACACCGAG
>JAPOLF010000023.1 GCA_029977305.1 bacterium
GGGCGTGAAGTACAGCTCGGCGTAGGCAGATTGCCAGAGCAGGAAGTTGCTGATCCGGTGCTCGCCCGATGTGCGGATGATCAGATCCGGCTCCGGCATGTCGCGCGTGAAGAGATGCTGCGCGATCGTCTCCTCGGTGACCTCCGACGCAGGCATGCCGCTCTCCACAATCGCCCGCACCGCCGAAACAAGTTCCTGCCGCCCGCCATAGTTGAAGGCCAGCGTGAGCACAAGTCGGTCGTTGTCGCGAGTCAGGGCGATGGCATCACGTACCGCCTGCTGCAATTCCATCGGCAACCCATCGAGACTGCCGATGTGGCGCAATTGCGCTCCCTGCCGATGCAGTTCAGGGGTCTCGCGCTCGATCACTTCACCGAGGATCCGCATGATCCCCGCGATCTCTTCCGGCGGACGCTTCCAGTTCTCCGTTGAGAACGCCCACAGCGTGAGGTACTCGATCCCCAGTTCAGCCGCCCCGCGGGTGATGTTCCGGATGTTGTCCGTCCCGCGCTGATGCCCCTCGACACGGTGCAGTCCACGCTGCGCCGCCCATCGGCCATTGCCGTCCATGATGATCGCCACGTGCCGTGGCACCCGGACCTCCATCGGATCCGGGGACTCTGTCGTCGGCTGTGTCGTCGTGGACGACTTCACCTGCACACGCCCTCCGTGGCGCTGATCACGTTCGCGCCTAGACCTCGAGCACCTCGTGCTCCTTGGCCTTCCCGACCTTCTCGAGTTCCTCGACGAACTTCTTGGTCAACTCATCGATCCGCTGATCGGCCCGGCGCTGGTCATCCTCGGAGATCATCTTCTCCCCGACCATCTCCTTGACCTGACCCATCGAATCGCGACGCACGTTGCGCAGCGCCACCTTCGCCTCTTCGACGAATCCGTGCACCTGCTTCACCATCTGCTTGCGCCGCTCCTCGGTGAGCGCGGGGATCGCGAGCCGGATGACGATGCCGTCGCTCGTCGGCGTCAGGCCGATGTCCGACTTCTGGATCGCCTTCTCGATGCTCCCGATCGTCCCTTTGTCCCACGGCTGGATCACCAGCAGGCGCGGCTCGGGCACCGAGACATTCGCCATCTGGTTGATCGGCGTTGGGGCACCGTAGTAGTCGACCACCACCCGATCGAGCAGCGTCGGCGTCGCGCGCCCGGTGCGCACCGTGGCGAGGTCCCGTTGCAGGGCATCGACGGCCTTCGCCATTCGGGATTCTGCGTCGGTCAGCACCTCGTTGATCATCGGTGGTCTCCTCGCTCGCGCGGCCTCACCGCGCTTCGTCTTCCATGATGGTGAACGATACCCTGTCCGCCCCCCAGTGGGAACATCAGCGGCAGCCCCCTGGGTTGAGTCCTAGTAGAGCGCAGACTCCCCCGCCGCAACCAATGTCCCGGCAGCGTCCCCGGTCACCGCGAGCTCGATCGCGTCCTCCCGCGCCATGTCGAACACCAAGATCGGCAGATTGTTGTCGCGCAGCAGCGCGAGCGCCGAGGTGTCCATGATCCGCAGGTTCTTCTCGATCGCTTCTTGGTGGCTGATTCGGGCATAGCGCTTCGCAGTCGGATCGATGTTCGGATCGGCGGTGTAGACCCCGTCAACCTGATTCTTGGCCATCAACAGCACGTCGACGTTCATCTCGAGCGCCCGCAGGGCGGCAGCCGTGTCGGTCGTGAAGTAGGGGTTGCCGGTTCCGGCCGCGAGGATCACCACTCGGCCTTTTTCCATGTGGCGGATGGCACGCCGCCGGATGTACGGCTCAGCCACCTGATGCATTTCCAGCGCCGTCATCACCCGGGTCTGAATCTCGATTTTTTCTAGGGAGTCTTGCAATGCCAAGGCATTGAGCACGGTCGCCACCATGCCCATGTAGTCGCCGGTCGATCGGTCCATGCCTTGGCTGCTTGCCGCGATCCCTCGGAAGATGTTCCCGCCGCCGATGACGATCGCCATCTGCACGTCCAGGCTCACCACCCGCTTGATCTGCTGGGCAAGCACTTGCACGATGGCAGGATCGATCCCGAATTGGGCCTCCCCTGCCAACGCTTCACCACTGAGTTTGAGAAGAATCCGCGAGTAGTTCGCCGCCATGATCATCCTCGCCGCGCTACGGGACGCGGGCCCACGTTTCGGGCCCGCCGCGCCGAGTGTTGATCTTACGACTCCTCGCCCTCTGCTTCCGGCTGGTCCGCGCCGACCTCGAATCGGGCGTAGCGGCGGACGACGATGTTCTCGCCGATCTTGCCGATGCTCGATCGCACCAGATCGCGGATCGACACCTTCGGGTCCTTGATGAACGGCTGATCGAGCAGACACACCGCCTCGAATGCCTTCTCCTTGGACCCGAACTCACGCTCGAGTTCGGCGATGTCCGCGGCCGGGACCTCGTCACTGCTCAGATAGCGCGGATTCGTCGCCGCGACCTGCATCGCCACGTCGTGGCACAGCGTCTTGAAGTCCGGCGTGCGCGCGACGAAGTCGGTCTCGCAGTTGATCTCCACCAGCGAGGCGATCCGCCCACCGCCGTGGATGTATGGCTCCACCAAGCCCTGCTGCGCCGCCCGGCCAGACTTCTTGTCAGCCTTGGCAAGACCCGCCTGACGGATCTTGTCCATCGCCTTGTCGATGTTGCCACCGGTCTCCTCGAGCGCGCGCTTGCACTCCATGATTCCAGCACCGGTCTTCTCGCGCAGTTCCTTCACCATTTGTGCGCTGATGGCCATGGTCGTTCCTCCTGTGATTGCTTCAGGCGTTCCGCGTGCGGCACAGGTCGAGAGCGTCCTGCGCGCGAATCGCCGGTCGTCGCGTCGTCATGACGAGCGTGCCCCAGCCGCGGCTGGGCGGCCGGGGAGGGGATCCCCCTTACTCGTCCTCGCGGCCCTCGAGCGCCGCGGCAGGCTCGAAGATGTCCGCGGCGGCGGTCATCGCCCGATCGCGGTCCATCATCTGGACCTCGTTCCGCATCTGACCGGCAAGCGCTGCATCGGCGATGCCCGCGGTGATCAATCGCACCGAGCGGATCGCGTCATCGTTGCCCGGGATCAGGAAGTTGATCGGATCCGGGTCGCAGTTGCTGTCGGTGATCGCGATGATCGGAATCCGCAGGCGGCTCGCCTCGTGAATCGCGAGGTGCTCGCGCTTCGGGTCGATCACGAAAATCGCCCCCGGCAGCGAGGTCATTTCCTTCATGCCGCCGAGCGTGCGCTCCAACCGCTCAAGCTCGCCGAGCTTCTTCGCAGCCTCTTTCTTCGGGAGGTAGGCAAGCTCGCCTCGGTCACGCGCAGCCTGCAGCTGCTTCATGGTGCGGAGACGATTGCGGATCGTGACGAAGTTCGTCAGCGTCCCACCAAGCCAGCGGCGGTTGATGTAGTACTGATTCGAGCGATCCGCCTCGCGGGCCACCACATCTTGCGCCTGCTTCTTGGTGCCGACGAAGAGAATGTGACCACCGCGCGCCGTGACCTCGGTCACGTACTGGTGCGCCGCCTCGAGCATCGGAACCGTCTGCTGGAGATCGAGGATGTGGACCCCGTTCCGCTCGGTGAAGATGTACGGCTTCATCTTCGGGTTCCAGCGCTTCGCCTGGTGTCCGAAGTGCACGCCTGCCTCGAGCAGTTGCTTCAGGTCGACTTTCGGTCCACCTGCGTAAGACACGTCTTCCACGACAGATCCTCCGGTGTTGTGCTTCCGCGCCGATCATCCCGGATGTCGGATCGCCCGAGGGCGACACACCCGCATCCAGTCCCGACGCGTGCGAAATGACGGCCCAGCAAGCGCTGGGCCGTCGGCAACTATAGCATGGTCGTTGGTTTTCCCGGTGCGCCAGAACCTGAGTCGGGCCTGGGGCTACTCCGGGCCTCGCTCGATGAACTGCTCGATCACGAATCCCATCTCGCCCGTTTCGAGGATGGTGACCGGATACCAGTCGCATTGACCGGTTTCCCGGACCACATCGGTCGTCTGGAGCAACGTCCCGATGGGCATCGTCACCACGATGTCCGAATCAGAGGATGGCCCGGAGCGCAGGTTCACATCAGATTCGTTCGTCATGACATTGGTCCCGACGTTGTAAATCGGCAGGCTGGCGCACGGGTTGTCGGCAACATCCTGCGCCGGGACCTCGGTCGGAGCGGACGGGACCGCCGTTGCGGTGGCAGCGACGACTGCAGGCGCCGTCGGCTGCACGGAGATCGCGGTCGGCTGCCCGACCACCTGCTGACCATCCGCGGGCGGCTGTCCGGCAACCGTCGGCTGCCCGATCACCATCGCGGTGGGACTCGGCTGGGCATCGACCGGAACCTCGCTGACCACGGTCACCTGCGCCACGACAGTGGCAACCGGCTGCGTCGAACTCGGTCCGCCGATCAGCGCCGACGCCCAGTACCACAGCAACCCAATGAGCAAGAGCAAGCCCAGCACGGGGAGGGCAATCCGCAAATAGTCAGTCCAGTAGCGCTCGTTGCTGGATTGGCTCACTGGAAGTTCCTCCTGCGCCGCCCTCGGCACGTCTAACCCTTGCCCATCATCACGGTGGAGACCTGCATCGCCCGAATTGTCAGCGGCACCAAAGTCCGCGTCTGCCGCCCCCACGAGACCAATTGATCCGAAACCTTGAACCCCGCTGTTATCGGTACGTTCAGCATTCGCCTGAGGATTGACCGCAAAACCCCCGAGAGCGGCTGGGTCGGTGTCGATGGGCTCCCAGAAATCCCCGATGCCACGATTGCAGTCTAGCGAATCCTCATCAACCGCGTGGCTCTGCTGCGGACCGTACAAACGCGGATTTCGGCACCAGCCACGCTTCCACGTCGCAGACGGCTCGAAGTGCTTGCACGTGAGACAGGTTCGCTCGGTCACGTCTGGCGAACTCGGAGCACTCAGCGCCGGTGCCTGCGCCACGGCTGTGCAGACACGTCCGAGGTGAACGGACACCCCGGACTATAGCACGGCCGTTTCTGGCCGCGGCATAGGCGATTCACCTGGTGCACTGAAGAAGTGGAGCGTACAGGCGGGGCCGCGCCGAGCCGCTAACTCCGGGCTGCGTCGTCGTTCTCCGGCGACGCAGCTGGCTGCTCCGATCCCGGTTGGCCGTTCCACGCCGTCTCCGGTCCACCAAGCCGCCGGATGAACGTCGTGGAGTTGCTCGGTGCTGCCTGCGCGGATGTCGCGGCGGTGATCGGCACGGGCTCGTTGCCGAAGCTGCGGAACTTGGACGTTGCCGCCCCCATGTCCAGTTCGCCTTCGTACACCGCGCCCTCGTCGATCACCAAGATCGCCGTCGACACCTTGCCGCGCAGCCGACCCGTCGGCGAGACCTGCAGCCGCCCCCGGCACCGCACCTCGCCCATGAGATCTCCCGAGATGATGAGGTGCTCCGCCTCAATCGTCGCCGTGACGCTCGCCCCCTCAGCGATCACCACCGTCCCGGCACTCGAGATCATCCCGCTCGCCTTGCCCTCGATCCGGATGTCCCGGCTCGTGGCGAACGACCCCTCGAACGACGAATGCCGATCCACCAGGCTCAGCGGCTCGCCAGCATCGAAGCTGCTCGGCTGATGGGGCATGTCCGTGGGGTTGAAGTAGCTCATCGTCGTCTCCTCTGGTCGCCCGCCATTTGGCGGGGGAGGGGAATCAGGCGTTCCACGCCGGTCGGCGGCTCGGATGGCGCATCGCGGCACCATCGGTGGTCATCGCCACGTTGCCAGTCACCAACGCCCCCTCGTGCACCACCAGCGCAGGTGAGAAGACGTCGCCGAGCACCTTACCGCTGGGGAGCACCTCGAATCGTCCGGTGCAGGTGACCGTCCCGCGGACCACCCCCGCCACGACCACCACCTCCGCGGTGATTGCCGCTTCGACCTCGGCATCCTCCGCGACGAACACCTCATTGCGTGCCGTCACCGAGCCGTTCACCCGGCCGTGAACGTGGACGTTGCCATCAGACTCCAACTCGCCCCGCCACGTCGTGGCCCGCGACACCACGCTCGTCAGCTCGTCAATGACCGGCACCTGAGCAAGCGGAGCTTCATGGAACACTGGCGCTCCCGCCGGCTGGCTGAACGGCTGATCCTGGAAGGTTGGCATGGGCATCGCCGGCATGCGGAACACCGGCTCGCTCGGAGCGGCAAATCCACTCCCGAAGACCGGCATCTCGCGCATCGGGGTCGGCTCGGGCAGCGGCTCTGGGGCGACCATAGGCTCCGGTGCAGGCACCTCACCGATTTGGCTGCGAAGAGCGCTGATCTGGCGTTGGAATGAGTCGATCCGCGATTCTCGGCGAAACACCATTGCTGCCACCTTCCCGGGCCCAGCCCTCACTGCACGGTACGTTGCTTGGCTTCGCCGGGATGTATCCGGAGACGCCGCCACCCTCAGCGCGCCGCAGAGGGAGAGCCCTCTGATTGGCGTCTGCGGGATCACGTCGGGATTCACGGGGTGTACGTACACACTAGCACAGGGTTCCAGCAGTGGCGATGCTCAAACCCCTGGCTGGGCAGACCCATTGGTACCGGTTTCGCCGGCCCGGCGCTCCAGCACATCGGCAATGAAAAAACCCGGTGCCGAGCACCGGGTCTCTCCGTGTCGTTGAATCTCGTGGTACGCCCGAGAGGACTCGAACCTCTGGCCTCTTGCTCCGGAGGCAAGCGCTCTATCCACTGAGCTACGGGCGCGTACCGGCACGAAGCATACCGCAATCTGCGCCCGTCGCAACCAGATTCTCCCGAAACCATGGCGGTTCCGGCGGAATCGCGGTACCATTGCGAGGTTGCGGCCCATCAGAGCCGCCCTATTCGTGTTTCCCTCTCAGGTCACGCGCCATCGGGTTGCCGATGCACGCGCAGCGGAAAGGACGACCATCGGTGTCGATTCAGTTGAACGACGAGGATCTCGCGTATCTGCTCACCCTTCTCCGCAATGCCACCCAACCCGTCACCACCCAGCAATTGATCGACGCGTTGCGACGCCACTCCGATCAGTTCCGCGGGTAGTCCCCACTGTCTTCTGCTCGTGTTCGTTGTCAGGTGTTGAGGAGTTGCATGGCTACTGACGTTGCCACCGAACTGACCTTTGCCGGTTCACCCAAGGATCGCGAAGCCGCATCCCAAGTGTTCAAGGCGCTCGCCGCCCGCGGGCGGTTCATGTCCGACAACGCCCCCATCCGCGTCCCTGTGGCGCATGTGGCTGCCTACCTCGATGCCCAGGGCATCAAGGGCGGTGAGACCAAGGTTCGCGCCATTGCCGAGGACAATCCCGGCGTCTTCCTGCTGCAGGGCGAAGGTGACGCCATGGTCATTGTCACCTCGAAGGCTGGCCGCACCCCGGTGCTCGCCGAGCCTCCTGCGGTGCACTCCTTCAAGCAGCGGTTCATGACCCCGAAGCCGAAATCCGCCGCCCCGGTCATCCCGGTGCGTGAGCGCGCCCGTATAGACGAGCGCTGGACCACCCTCGTCATCGATCCCAGCCTCATCGCCGCGGACACCGACTACGAGGAAGAGGTCGAGGCGGTCGCCGAGACCATCGCCGAAATCGAGCAGGTCATCGAGGCGATCGAGCCCGCTGCCGAACTAGAACTCGAGATCGAGGAAGTCGCCGCGGCCGCGTCGCCGTCGCGCACCATCACCTCGCCGGTGATCACCCCGACCGACGTCACCGGTGTCGATGACGTCGAACTTGCCACCGCCATCCGCGAGCGCCTCACCAGCGATCCGCGCGTCGCCGTCTTCGGCGAGCAGTGGATGATGGAGGATCGCGTCCCGCGCTTCAGTCGTGGTGACCTCCGCCGCGTGCGTGAGTACATCCAGGAGCAGGAGCAGCCGCTCACCGACGACGCCATCGTCCAGGACGTCTTCAACGTTCGTGTTGGCTCCCCGGACTTCGAACTCAATCGCTTCGCCGTCAACTTCCGCCTCTCGCGGGAGAAGGATTTCGAATTCGTCGGCACGGGCAACCAGCGCTTCTGGTCCACCACCGGCCTCGCGCCGATCGGCACCACCCGTCGCAAGCCCAACGAGCTCGGTAGCGACTACCGTTACCTGCTCGACGAGACTCCGGCGCATATCGCCTACCGCTCGGTCGACAAGGTGGACCACATCCTCACCTTCTTCGAGTTTGCGCATGGCCTCCTCCCGTATGACGCGGATCTTCAGCGCCTGCTCCCGATGCCGGTAGAGGATGGCCAGCGCGCCGCAGTGCTCACCTTCGAGTGCCCGCAGTCATACACGACCTACCTCGTGGAGCTGCGCTTCCCGACCCCCAACCGCGGCGGCTTCGTCCTCGGGTTGGACGACTTCTTCAGCGAGAACCTCGTGCCCGGTGCGCATGTCACCATTTCCCGCACGGAGAACGACGGGCACTACCGCGTCGAGTACATCGCGGAGTCAAGCCAGTCCGAGCGCCTCCTCGAACTCGAGGAGCGCAAGTCGCGCTACGTCTTCCGTCCGACCACCTTCGCCTGCTCCGCCGACCCGGCGATGCTCCTCACCGAGACCATGTTCGGTCGCCTGAACGGCGAGAAGCCGCTCGACGAAAAGGTGCGCAAGCGGCCTGAAGCCGTCGTCGCCGCCACCTTCGAGCGCGTCGGTGAAAGTCGGGATGGCAACTTCTCCGCCTCGTTCGCGACCCTGCTTGCCGGCGTGAACATCGAGCGCCCGATGTCCGCCCACCTCCTGCGCGAGACGCTGGACAAGGATGACACTGGCGCCTTCTCCCGCGATCCGGATCTTGACGACGCCTACACCTATGTCCCCGGCACTACTCCGTAGCGTGGACGAATTCCCCGAGCTGCTCGACGAATCTGAGGACGACCTCGACCCGTACCCCGAATCGGGGGACGGGTCGCTCGTCGCATTCCGCGAGGGACGCGTCACCACCGCCGATCTTCTCCCGCTCACCGATCTCGGCCGCGATGCCCTGATGACCTTTCGCCGCGAGTGGCCCACCCTCCCGGAAGCCACCCGCGAGGAGATCATTCGCCAACTCGAGGACATCTCCGAGAACCGACTCGAAGTCGACTTCGGACGCGTCCTCCGTGTTGCCCTCAGCGATGAGTCCCCCGCGGTCCGCCAACGGGCAATCTCCGCGCTCTGGGAGGATGAGGAAGACGACCTCCTCGAGATGCTGCTCGTGCTCGCCGCGGATGATCCGTCAATCGATGTTCGAGCCGAGGCCTTCGGCGCGCTGGTGCGCTTCGCTGTGCTCCATGCTGACGACGACCTGCGCAACCTGATGCAGCCCCTAATTGTCGCCGCCACCGCACCCGAGCAGCCATATGCCATCCGCCGCAGCGCCATAGAGGCATCCGGCGCTTTCGCCGACGACCCGGAGGTCCGCCTCGCCATCCTCGACGCCTACGATGACGGCGACGACGGCCTCCGGGCGAGCGCGATTCGGGCAATGGGCCTCAGCGGCAGGGTTGAGTGGCTAGCGGATGCGATGGCCGATCTCGCCAGCCCCGAGCCCCTGTTGCGTTTCGAATCCGCCCGCGCAATGGGGCCGCTCGGTTCCGAGACCAATGTCGGCGATCTCTATGAGGCCATGGAGGGCGAAGAGGACGTTGAGGTTCGACACGCGATCATCGGCGCTCTCGGGGCAATCGGTGGTCGCGCTGGACTCGAGGCCCTGCGCCGCCTGCACCAGATGGCGGAAGAGGCGGATCTTGAGGCCATCGATGACGCCATCGCCGAAGCCCTCATGATCGGTGATCTCTTCGATCCCGGAGTCAACTAGGTTCCATGGCGAGCATCTCGCGCAACACGGACATTGCTCCGGCCGAATGGGATGCAGAGGTGCTCACGCTCGGTGGCCATCTCCTGCAGTCATCTCGCTGGGGCACCTTCAAGGATGGGTTTGGCTGGACCTCGCGCCGCATCCGCAGCGAAAGTCCCAGCGGCATCGCGCTGGTGCAGGTCCTCTTCAAGCAGCGAGGACCGCTCAGCGTCGGGTATGTCCCTCGTGGACCAATCGTTTCCCTCCCGTCTCCCGTCCTGCTGCAGGAGGCGATGGACGCGGTTGACGACCTCTCCCGATCCATGCGGGCGATCTTCACGGTGATCGAACCCGAGCAGCAGGCACCGTGGACCTCGGTGCCCTCGCTGCTCCCCGGCCCCGCCGCTGTCCAGCCATTGCGCACCGTCAAAGTGCTCCTCGACGATGACGACAGCATCCTCTCCCGCATGCATCAAAAGACCCGGTACAACACCCGCCTCGCGCTACGGAAGGGCATCACCGTGCACCCTGAACCAGCCGACGGGGACGGCTTCACCGCCTTCTACCGCCTGATGCAGGAAACCTCGACGCGCAACGCCTTTGCCATCCACTCCGATGCGTACTACCGGGGGGTCCTCACCACCTTCGGTGACGACGCCGCCCTGATGGTCGCCCGCACCGACAATGGCATCCCGGTGGCTGCCCTCGTGGTGGTCCGCTTCGGTGACGAGGCCGTCTACCTCTACGGCGCCTCCACCTCTGACGCGGAGCACCGGACCATGCACCCCGGATTCGCCCTCCAGTTCGAGACGATGCGCTGGGCGCGCGAGCGCGGCTGCCGGCTCTACGACCTCTGGGGCATCCCCGAGCACGACCCCGACACCACCACCACCGACGAAGGCAACCGCCTCGCTCCCACCCGCGGCGATGACTGGCGCGGCCTCTTTGAGTTCAAGACGCGATTCGGCGGTGAGATCGTCTCCTATCCCAAGCCATTGCAGCGTGATTACGTGCCGGTGCTCCCGGGCCTTGTTCGGCGTATCTTTCGGAGCGGCGGCTGATCGCAGCCGGCGCGTCGCCCGGACGGTTGGAAAGCGGACATGAATCTCGACATCACGGTCGCCGAACTTGCTGCCGCAGTCCCTCAATCGCGCGTGATCGGCGATCCCTCCACGGTCGTCCGCTCCCTCACCTACGATTCGCGGACCGTCACACCCGGCTCCTGTTTCGCGGCCCTCCGTGGGGCTGACGTCGACGGTCATGCCTACCTACCTCAGGCGGCATCTGCAGGTGCCCTAGCCGTGCTCACGGAGAAGCCGAGCGACCTTCCGGTGGCCCAGATCATCGTGCCGGACAGCCGCGCCGCGCTGGCGCATCTGGCCCATGCGTTCTATCGGCAACCGTCCCACGAGGTGGGCGTCATCGGCATCACCGGCACGGATGGCAAGACCACGACCTCGTTCTTGGTTGATGCCATCCTCCGCCGAACCGGGCTTCGCACCGGATTGATCGGCACGGTCACCATTCGCGTCGGCGACGAGGAGGATATCCACTCCACCCGACAGACCACCCCGGAATCCGCCGATGTGCAACGCCTCCTCCGCGCCATGGCTGATCGCGACATCCCATGGGCCACCCTCGAGGCGACCTCGCACGGCTTGGCGATGCACCGCCTCGATGATGTTCGCTTTCGCATCGGCGGCGTCACCAACATCACCAGCGAGCATCTCGATTACCACGGCACCGTGGAGAACTACCGGGCCGCGAAAGGAATCCTCTTCGAGCGCGTCTCCGCAGCCGGTGGCACCTCGGTGATCAACCTCGACGATGCCGGCGCGCGCTCCATGCAGGACCGTGTATCAGGTGGGGACGTGATCACCTATAGCGCCGAAGGTCAACGCGCCGACCTCCGCGCGACAGCGGTGCGCAGCGGCGGCACCGGCAGCACCTTCCGACTCGAGACCACCAATTGGGGCTCTGCAGAGGTGCACCTGCCGATGATCGGCGGATTCAACGTTGCCAATGCCCTCTGTGCGGCGGGAATCACTCTTGCCGCAGGCCTATCCCTCGATCAGGTGGTGGGGGGGCTCACCGCCGCACCGGGCGTTCCCGGGCGCATGGCCCTCGTCGATCAGGGCCAGCCTTTCACCGTCGTGGTCGATTACGCCCACACGCCCGAAGCGATGGCGAAGGTGCTCACCCTCCTGCGGGGGCTCTTTCCCAACGGCACGATCTACACCGTCTTCGGCAGTGCCGGTGAGCGCGATATCCAGAAGCGCCCTCTGCAGGGCGCGGTGGCGGTGACCTCGGGCGACGTGGCAATCGTCACCAGTGAGGACCCGCGGAACGAGGACGCCGATGCGATCATCGACGCCATCGCCCGAGGTGCGCTCGATGCCGGAGCGGAGGAGGGGACCACCCTCCATCGGCGGACCCAGCGGCGTGATGCGATCGATCTCGCCATGGATCTCGCGGCTCCGGGCGATGTCATCCTCCTCGCCGGCAAAGGCCACGAGGGCAGCATCATCTGGGGTCGGGAAAAGCGGCCATGGAACGAAGAGCAGGTCGCGCGCGACCTGCTCTCCGAACGGGGATTTACCGGCTGAGGAAGGTATCGGTTTCTGTCACCAGAGATCCACGGCTTTCTTCTGATCCAACACCAAGCCCAGATCATCCAGCTGCTGCGTGACAACCTGATCCGGTGCGCCGAACATCACATCGTGGCCGCGCTGATTCTTCGGGAAGGCGATCACCTCACGGATGTTGTCCGCCTCGGCCAGCAACATCGCGAACCGATCGACCCCCATCGCGATCCCGCCGTGCGGGGGAGCGCCGTAATCGAGTGCCTCCAGCAAGGCCCCGAACCGCGCCTCGAGATCCTCCTTTGGATACCCCATCAGCGCGAACATCGCCTCCTGGTCCGATCGACGGTGGTTGCGCACGCTTCCACCCCCGAGCTCGAACCCGTTGCCGACGAGGTCGTACTGCTTCGCCCGCACCTTCGAGGGGTCGGTGGCGATCAGGTGCGCGTCCTCGGCGAGGAATCCGGAGAAGGGGTTGTGGGTTGCCTCCCAGCGCCCCTCGTCCTCGTTGTACTCCAGCAGCGGGAACTCATACACCCAACAGAAGGCGAACACATTCGGATCGGCCAAACTCAGGCGTCGCCCGATCTCGTCACGCAGCGCGGACAGGGTCTTCGCCACCACGTTCGGGGCATCTGCCACGGCCAGCACGAGGTCGCCAGGAACCGCGCCGATGCCCGCGGTGATCGCCGCCATCTCCTCCGGCGTGAGGAACTTCGCGATCGGGCTGCGCGTCTCGTCCGCCTTCACCGCGAAGGTCGCCAATCCCTTGGCACCGCTCCGCTTTGCCATCTCGGTCAGCTCGTCGATCTCGCGGCGGGTGTACTCCGCACATCCCGGCACCACGATCGCCTTGATCTGCCCGCCCGATGCCAACGTCTGTGCGAACGCGTTGAACTGCGTCCCCGCGAATGCCGCGGAAACGTCCTGCAATTCCACCCCGAAGCGCATGTCCGGTCGGTCGTTGCCGAAGCGGCGCATCGATTCGGCGTAGGTGATCCGCGGGAAGGGCTTCTGCTGGATGCGCTTCGCGGAGAACGTCTCGGTGAGCTCGATGTAGAGCTGCTCGATCAGCCCCATCAGGTCCTCTTGCTCGACGAACGTCATCTCGATGTCGAGCTGGGTGAATTCCGGCTGCCGATCCGCACGCTGCGCCTCATCGCGATAGCAGCGTGCCACCTGGAAGTACCGGTCGAAGCCCGAGATCATCAGCAACTGCTTGAGCTGCTGCGGCGACTGCGGCAGCGCGTAGAAATTGCCGGGGTTCGCGCTGCTCGGGACCAGGAAGTCACGCGCTCCCTCCGGCGTGCTCTTGATCAGCGTAGGGGTCTCCACCTCGACGAACCCGCGCGCGATCAGATACTCCCGCATCGCATGCACCATCTGGTGCCGCAGGATGATGTTCCGTGCCATCTTCGGGCGCCGCAGATCGAGGTAGCGATGCTTCAGGCGGAGCGCTTCGTCGACATCGACATCCTGATTGATGTCGAACGGCGGGGTCTTCGATTCGTTGAGGACGTCGAGTCCGTGGACCTCGACCTCAACCTCCCCGGTCGCCAACTTGGTGTTGACCGTCCCCTCCGGTCGCGCCCGCACGATGCCTCGCACGCGCAGCACATACTCATTGCGCAGATCACTCGCCGCTTCGTGCACGTCCGGCGCCACTTGCGGGTTGAAGACCACTTGGGTCAGCCCGAACCGGTCACGAAGATCGATGAAGATCAGCCCTCCGAGATCGCGTCGCCGATGCACCCACCCATTGATCGTGACCTCGCGTCCGACGTCCCCCGCGCGCAACGTGCCGCAGGTGATCCGTCCGGTGAGCGACGGGTCGACGTCGATCAGGTCTTTCACGATGCTGTCCCTTCTCCGGGCGCGAACCGCTGTCGCAACGCCCGCTCGAGTGCCTGTCCAGGGTCAACCCCGGCAGCCACGACGGATTCAACTGCGGCAAGCATTGTCGCACCTGCCGCATCCAGCGCCGCGTCGTCGGTCACCGCGGCACGCGGCCCCTTGCGCGGTGCAATCAGGGTTTGCGCCCGTTCCAACGTCGGCATCGACCGTGGCAATTTGTCCAACGGATGCTGCACGGCTGGCTCGACCTTGCCCGCTTTCGCACGTTCCTCGGCCTTGACCGCATCCCAAGTCTTCACGACCTCACCTGGGGTCTCGGCAAGGACATCCCCGAAGACATGTGGATGCCGCCGCACCAGTTTTTCACTGACCGCCGCGTAGACCTCCTCCAACGTGAAGGCACCGTCTTCCTCGGCAATCTGCGCATGCAGCGCGACCTGCAGCAGCAAGTCCCCGAGTTCCTCGGCGAGGTTCTCGGCATCGTCGGCGTCGATGGCGTCAACCACCTCATACGCCTCTTCGATCACCGCCTGCCGCAACGATGAATGGGTCTGCTTGCGATCCCACGGACGCCCGCCCGGCGCTCGCAGCCGCGCGATGATCCGCTGTAGGGTCTGGGGCGATCGCGATGCGTCCAGCGAATCCTGGGGTGGCACCAACACCGACGTCAGATGCCCCACAGGTTGACGGTCCAGTTCGTAGAGCGCGCACGCGATGAGCGATTCCTCACCTGACACCCCTGCCGCGTCGATCACCAGGATCGGATGCTCCTCCGGGTAGATGCGGGCGAGTTCGGCCTTCACGTCCGACGCCACCGCCTTGCTGAACACCTGGGTCAC
>JAPOLF010000240.1 GCA_029977305.1 bacterium
ATCCGGACGGCTATTCCGCCCCAGTTGTTCCCGACGGTTGATCCGTCGTCAGGCTGGGGTGATCCCGGTCTCGAGCGCCGCCATCCGGGAGGCCAACAACTTGTTCTCCGCCGCCAGTTCCTGCACCGCGTCGACGAGCACTGCCGTCAACTTCCCGTAGTCAATGGCAAGCGGTTGTCCATCGCGCTCGATGATGACCTCGGGCACGACGTCCCGAACCTCCTGCGCCAGGAACCCGATCTCGCGCTTCTCGCCGAACGGCACATGCGCCTTCCAGTCGAAGGAGACAGGCCGCAGGGACATCGCCGTCTCCAGCCCGCCCGTCAGCGGAAGCACCTCCGTCTTCAGCGTCTGGTCGGAGATCGCCGGGGTGCAGGCGCCGTCCGAGCAGACCTCAACCTCCGCACAGCACTTGCCGTCGCACTTCACCCAGCGGCAGCGGCACTTGCCGTGCTTGCACTTGGCGTTGCGCGGGCAGCCGCCGCGGCAGCCACCTGCCGCCTCCGCCTCGGTGCCGGTGAGCGTGGCGAGCGCCAGCCCCAGCGCCGCGCGACGGCCGGTCGTCGTCCCCATCAATCGAACGATGCGATCAAACGCTCGAGATTCCATGGAGCACCTCCGCGTGTTCTCAGGGTCAGCAGGCGGGGGACATCCCTGCCTCGATGGCCGCCATTCGCGCCGCCAGCATCCGGTTGTCCGCCGCCAGCTCTTGCACCGCGTCGACCAGCACCGCCGTCAACTTCGGGTAGTCGATCGCCAACGGCTTGCCATCCCGCTCGATCACCACCTCGGGCACGACGTCGCGGACTTCCTGCGCAAGAAACCCGATCTCGCGCTGGTCACCGAACCGCACATGCGCCTTCCAATCGAACGTGACTGGACGCAGCGCCATGGTCGTCGCCAGTCCTCCCGTCAGCGGCAGGATGGCCGTTTTCAACGTGGTGTCAGACGGAGCCCCGGTGCAGGTGTCCGCGTTGCAGATTTCGAATTCGCTACAGCACCTGCCCCCGCATTTCACCCAGCGGCATCGGCACTTGCCGTGCTTGCAGCGCGAGTGCCGCGGGCATCCGCCCTTGCACCCGTGGGCTGCCTCCGCGCCGCCCCCAAGCATCAGCCCCGCCAAGATTCCCAGCGCTGCGCGCCGGCCAGTTGAGGAACTCAATGCCCGCACGGTGCGATCAAACGTCGTGGAGTCCATCGCCGTCTCCTTTCCCCCGGGCGGCTCGTCAATGAGCCGACATGCCGGAACCCTATCACCTCTGCATCCCTGCGGTATCCTCCCTGCATGAGCACCACGAACGACCAACCCGAACCGCCTCAGCCCCTTCGCGTCCCGACCTGGCGTGAGCACTTCCTCGACCCCATCCTCCAGCCCGGGCAGGCGCACCAGCCGCGCCCGGACGTCTCCCCGCCCGCCCGCCGCCTCTCGCAGCCGTGGTCATCTACCACGACCGCACCTTCGGCGGCGACCGCCACAGAGGCAACTGGCGAAACCCACGCAGCCCCCGCCCCATCCAGCCTCCGCCCTCTCGCCACCGACGCCCCGGATTTCGTCGCGCGGATGCTCGCTCGCGCCTCCACCCGCCTCACCGGTCTCGCTCATCGCCTCGATCCCGACCGCCCCTGACGTGAGCACCCCGCCCCCTGCCGGCAACCCGATCGTCCTCGCGGCCATCGCCGACGCGGTCGCCGCCTCCCCCGAGCAGGCCATCACCTTCGCCGAGTACATGGCGATCTGCCTCGACCATCCCACCGGTGGCTACTACCGACAGCCTGCTCGCCGCCCCGGCCGCTCCGGAGATTTCCTCACCGCCCCCGAGGCCCACCCCTTCTTCGGGATCACCCTCGCCAACCACGTCATCGATGCATGGCAACGCCTTGGTACTCCTGCATCGTTCACCATCCGTGAGTACGGATCGGGCAGCGGCGTCCTCGCGTGGGACATCCTCGCGGGCATCACTGACCGCGCCCCCGATCTCGCTGGCGTTCTCTCCTATGAGCTCATCGAGAGCAACCCGCACCGCCAACGCGAGGCCGATGCTGCCTTCGCCGACGCCGGTCTCGGTGACATCGTGATCACGCACAACCCCGCCACCGCTCTCCCGCCAATGACCGGTGTCGTGCTCGCCAACGAACTTGCCGATGCCCTCCCCACCCATCGTCTCCGCTGGACCGGCGACACCTTCGAGGAGGGGTGGGTCACGCTCGCCGACGGCCTCCCGCACGAGGTCTTCGCCCCGGTCTCTGCCGCCGTCGCAGCAACCGATCCTGCCGGCTACCTCGCCCGTCACGGCGTCCGCCTGCCACCTGGTGCCCGCATCGAGTGGTCACCCGCAGCTGCTGAATGGATGCGCACCGTCGCCGCCGGCGTTGATCGCGGGTACGTCACCGTCATCGACTACGGATATCCCGTCGCCACCCTCTGGCGCGACCATCGCCTTGCGGGGACCCTCCGCGCCCATCACGCCCACTCCGTCAGCGACAACCCTTTCGCCGCCCCCGGCGAGGAAGACCTCACCGCCCACGTCGACTTCACCCTGCTGCAGGAAGCGGGAGAATCCGCCGGCCTCGTCCTCGCGGGCTTCACCACCCAAGGCGCGATGCTCGCCAGCCTCGGCCTCGGTGACCACCTCGTCCGTCTCGGGCAAGACCCCGCCACCACCGCCGAGGAGTATTACGCCGCCCAAGCCTCCACCATGCGCCTCATCGATCCCGGCGGCATGGGGCGCTTCGGCGTCCTGCTGATGGCCAAGAACGCCCCGGTCGAGCCTCCGCTCGCTGCCCTTGCCGTCACCCTCTAGCCCGAATGCGACAATGCCCGCAGATTCGCCCATCCCCCGGAGGACCCCCGTGCCCGACCCCGCCCACTTCGGCTACCTCTTCCTCTGTGGTGCTGACATGCACCCCACCACCATCCGCATGACCCACCCGCAGGCAACCTTCGTCGCCCGCGCCAAACTCACCACCCCGCAAGGCGATGTCTGGGGCATCCTCATGCAGTCTCCTTACGGCGGGAACGATCTCCGCCGCCCCGAGGTCACCGTCACCACCGATGACGGCCGCTCCTTCACCGGCCACGGTGACGCCACCCCCTTCGGCGATCCCGACGACATCCTGATGGCCGCCCGCTACTGGGAACTCCCGCCCGCCTACATCAAGACCCTTCCCGGCGGCGACC
>JAPOLF010000241.1:0-245 GCA_029977305.1 bacterium
TGGGAACGACCGACTTGGTGAACCCGAGGCGCTTGGCCTCGATCAGGCGGCGGTCCATCTGCCCGACCGATCGGAGTTCGCCAGAGAGGCCGATCTCCCCGATGGCAACGAGGCGCGGATCGACCCGGGTGTCCCGGAATGAGGAGGCGACCGCAAGCGCGACGGAGAGATCCGCGGCCGGCTCGGTGATGCGGAGGCCGCCCACGACGTTGGCATAGATGTCCTGCGTGCCAAGGCCGAGGCCG
>JAPOLF010000241.1:255-3170 GCA_029977305.1 bacterium
CGCGCTTCTGGAGCACCGCCACAAGCAGTTGCAGGCGACCATTGTCAAAGCCGTTGGCACTGCGGCGCGGCATGCCGAAGGCGGTGGCAGTGGTGAGCGCTTGCACCTCGACGAGGATCGGGCGGGTACCCTCGACGGTGACGGCGACCGTGGTGCCGGCGGCGTTGCCGTCGCGCTCCTCGAGGAATGCCTCCGAGGGATTGCGGACCTCGCGCAGGCCGACATCGGCCATTTCGAACACGCCCACCTCATCGGTGGAGCCAAAGCGATTCTTGACCGCGCGAAGGATGCGGTATTGATGATGGCGCTCACCTTCGAGGTAGAGGACGGCGTCGACCATGTGCTCGAGGACGCGTGGTCCGGCGATGGTGCCTTCCTTGGTGACGTGGCCGATGATCATCACCGGGATGTTGCGCGGCTTCGCCCACTCCATCAGGCGGTGGGTGCACTCGCGGACCTGTGAGACCGATCCCGCGGCGGAACTGATGTCATCGACCGAGACGGTCTGGATGGAGTCCACGATGAGCAAGCCCGGTGGTTCGGCATCGGCGATCTCGAGGACGCGGTTGAGGTCGGTGTCGGCGAGGACCAGCAAGGTGTCCGACGAGATGCCGAGGCGATCGGCGCGGAGTTTGATCTGCTGGGCGCTCTCCTCACCGGAGACATAGAGCACGCTGCCGGCGGCATCGGCGATGGCGGCGGCAGCTTGGAGCACCAACGTCGACTTCCCGATGCCGGGATCACCACCGACGAGGACGAGTGATCCCTGCACCAACCCACCACCGAGTACCCGATTCAACTCCTCGATCGGAACGGTGATCCGCTCGGTCAAGGTGGCGCCAAGCGCATTCAACGGCTGGGGGCGGGCCACTGCACGCGGGCGAGTGGTGGTGGCCGCGGTGCGGCGCTCCTCGACCGTCTCGACCATGGAGTTCCACGCCTGACAACTCGGGCAGCGACCGAGGTAGGCGGGGCTGATGGCGCCGCATTGCTGACAGACGAATGAGGTGCGGGTCTTCGCCATGGGGAACTCCTCGGCGGTCCGGGGATGCGATCGGGGGGCCGGCTGGTGCCGACCCCCCGATTGTGCCATCCGTGCGATCAGGATGTTGGAGTGGTATTAGATGGTGATGGTGCCTGCGAGCAGTGACGGGGTCTCGGCGACCTCAAGCTTGAGCAGGTCGTCCTCGACTTCCACTCGCACCAGCGACCCGGCGGCGAATCGACCGTTGAGGATGCCCTCGGCGAGGGGATCCTCGATCAGATTCTGGATGATGCGGCGGAGCGGCCGCGCACCGTACGTGTGGTCGTAACCGCGCTCGCCGAGAAGGTCCATCGCCTCGGTGCTGACCTCGAGGCGGACTTCCTGCTCGATCAACTGCTTCTTCACGCGATCAAGCTCGAGGTCCACGATCTCGCGGATCTGATCCTTGGTCAGCGAGTGGAAGACGATGACGGCGTCGATGCGGTTGAGGAACTCCGGTCGGAAGGTCTGCTTGAGTTGGCTGGTTACCTTGTCACGCATCTTGTCGTGCTCGCGCGCCTTCGCCTTGTCCTCGTCCTCCTTGAAGGCAAAGCCGAGGGTCATGTCACGCGTGATCTGCTCCGCGCCGACGTTGGAGGTCATGATGAGCATGGCGTTGGTAAAGTCCACCGTCCTGCCCTTGGAGTCGGTCAGCCGCCCATCCTCCAAAACCTGGAGCAAGATGTTGAAGGCTTCCGGGTGCGCCTTCTCGATCTCGTCGAGGAGGATCACGCTGTAGGATTTGCGGCGGACGGCCTCGGTGAGTTGCCCACCCTCCTCATAGCCGACGTACCCCGGAGGGGCTCCGACGAGCCGGCTCACGGAGTGGCGCTCCATGAACTCAGACATGTCGATCTTGATGAGGTGATCCTCGGAACCGAACATGAACTCGGCGAGGGCCTTCGCCAATTCGGTCTTCCCGACGCCGGTGGGGCCGAGGAAGATGAACGAACCGATCGGGCGCTTCGGGTTCTTGATGCCGGCGCGTGCACGGCGGACGGCCTTGGCAAGCGTCGTGATCGCTTCGTTTTGACCGATGATGCGGGAGTGGAGTTCCTCCTCCATGCGGAGCAGGCGCTCGGATTCCTCACCGGCGATGCGGACGAGCGGGATGCCGGTCCACATCGACACGACTTGCGCGATGTCTTCCTCGGTGACGTAGAGCTCGTCGCCGTTGCGGGAGTCACGGAGCTCCTGCTCCTGCGCATCGATCCTGTCGCGGAGTTTGCGTTCGCGGTCGCGCAGTTCTGCGGCGAGCTCGAACTCCTGGCCGTTGATCGCCTCTTCCAGCTCACGCTGCAGCGAGGTCAGGCCGGCGAGGGCTTCTTTGAGGCTCGGCGGAGCGGCGGAGCGGTACATGCGCACCCGAGACGAGGCCTCATCGATGAGGTCGATGGCCTTGTCCGGCATGAAGCGATCGGTGATGTAGCGGGCCGCCATGTTGGCTGCGGCCTTGAGTGCATCGTCACTGATCTTCAACTTGTGATGCTCTTCGTAGAGACCGCGCACGCCCTCGAGGATCGCGATGGTGGTCTCGACCGAGGGCTCCTCGACCTGCACCGGTTGGAACCGGCGCTCGAGAGCGGCGTCCTTCTCGATGTACTTGCGGTACTCGTCGAGCGTGGTGGCACCGATGGTCTGCAGCTCGCCGCGGGAGAGGGCCGGCTTGAGGATGTTCGCCGCGTCGACGGCGCCTTCTGCGGCACCGGCTCCGACGAGCGTGTGGAGTTCGTCGATGAAGAGAATGGCGCCGGTCTCCTTGACCTCGCCGACGATCTTCTTGAGCCGCTCCTCGAACTCACCGCGGTACTTGGTACCGGCCACAAGCAGGCCGATGTCCAGGGTCAGAACGCGCTTGTCTTCAAGGATGTCCGGCACATCGCCGGAGTTG
>JAPOLF010000242.1 GCA_029977305.1 bacterium
CGCGGGATGTTCAGTCGAATGGGGTGGTGCTGACCTTTGCGGACATGGGGACCGCTCCCTCTCGGCTGGCCATGCCGGGGATCAGGCAGAGGCTGTCGGTGCCGCAGATCATCGAATCCGGGCAGCAGCCGTTCGGGCAGCAGTGCTGGCCGGCCGGGCAGCATTGGCCGCCGTAGACGGTGTTGCAGCAGGTGAAGCCGGTGGGGCAGAGGCCCGAGTTGCCGCCGCCGTTGGCGCAGCAGTCCCAGTCGTTGTCGTTCGCGCAGGTGTCGCAGGCCTGCTTCGGGATGCAGACGTTGTACCCGGCGACCTTGCAGCAGGCATAGCCGTCATCGCAGTACTTGGTGCCGGTGACGGTGTTGCACTTGGTGCCCTTGCGGTTGCCGTTGCCGGATCCGGCACGGCAGTAGCCGTACTTGCAGTTGCCGGCGCAGCATTCGCTGTTCTTGCTGCACTTGCCGCCGTAGCCCTTGCAGTTGCGCTTGGCGTCGGCGGGATCGGCGATGGCCAAGGTGGCGACCGCCGCGGCACCGCCGAAGAGGGCGCGCAGGGCTGAGCGGCGGTTCAGGCCGACGGCTTTGGCGATGCGATCGAAGGACGATCCGTCCATGGGTGTTCCTCCCTAGATCGGTGGTCCGCGACGAGGCACGCCTCGGCGGTGCGGGGTGTGACGCTGCTGTAACGCGGGGCGGTGGGAAACCGTTCCGCCGGGCGTGAAGCGTACAGGATCAGGCGAAGGCGGGGATGATCGCCTCGGCGAGCAATTCCACGGATTCCTCGTCACCAGCGAGGATATTGGCGATGAAGTACTGGAATCCCTTGTCCCAAAGGTCCCGGTAGAAGGCGATCGCCTCGTCCGGGGTGCCGGCGAAGAGGGCGGCGCCGCACCAGGCGAGGACATCTTGCGGCATGGCAGCCATCTTCTTCTCGAGGGCGGCGCGGGTCTCGGAGACGATCAACGGCATGGTGAACTGGGAGCGGAGGACGCTTTCGCTGGGGCGTCCGTGCGCGGCGAGGTGCTCATCGAGTTTGGCGAACTTGCGGGCGACGTCGGTGGGTTGATAGGCACCGCCGATGCTCTCGTGGGCGCCCATGTTGCTGGCGTCAGCCCACTGGGCGACCTGGCGAAGGGTCACCTTCTCCCCTCCCCCCGCGATGATGATCGGGACATGCGGCTGCTGCACCGGAGGTAGGAAGGTACCGTCGGTGTGGGCTTCGAACTGCTCGCCCTTGTGGGAGAACGATTCCCCGGACCAGAGGCCGCGGAGGATGGTCAGGGCCTCATCGAGGGCGCGCTGGCGGATCGGGGCGGCCGGGTACTCGAGACCCATGTCGGCGAACTCCTTGGGGAGATCGCCAATGCCGATGCCGAGGACGAGGCGACCGCCGGAGATCCGGTCGACGTCGGCGGCCTGACGGGCCAGCATGTAAGGCGAGCGGTAGTAGACGCAGTCGATGGCGGTGCCAAGACGGATGGTGCTGGTGCTGGCGGCGAGGGCCGCGAGGGCGGTCCAGCAGTCGGCGTTGGCGGCGGGATGGTCATAGGAGAAGTAGGCATCAATGCCGTGGGCTTCCATCCACTGGACATGGGCGATGAAGCGGGGCCAGTCCGGCGGGTTCGGATAGATCGAGACGGCGAAGCCGGGCTTGGTCTGCCATTGGGCGACCCACGGGTGGATGACGGACGGGGCGGTGGACATCACGCATTGCTCCTCGCTGGATCGGGTGCGACGGACGCATTATTCCCGATCTCGCGCGGGGAAGCAGGGGGCGTTGGCGGCTACTGGCCTTCGCAGCCGATGCCGTCCATGTCGCTGTCGAAGTTGTGGGGATCGGGCGGGAGGACGGTGAAGCGGCGGTCGGGGATGTCGGGGCAATTCAGATCAGGGGAGTTCAGCGGGATGCAGATGTCGGGATAGGCGGCCTCGCATTGGCCGGTGGTGGCGGCGATGCCAATTGGTTGGGATCCGGCAGGGAAGGTGGCTTGGGCGGAGGCGCCGATCGCGGTGTCGGCACCACCGCACTTCGCCCACAGACCGAGGCCGTGTCGGACCGCGAATTGCTGCGCCTCGCGGATCGGTTCCTCCCACTTCACGTCAGGCGGCCAGGTGCTGAGCACGCCGTAGCCGGAGCGGACGATGGCCTCGTTGACCTGCACCACGGCACCGGAATCGAACTTCAGCCACGCGTAGCGGAGCAGGCGGTCGTAGCGATCGGTGTCGGAGACGTCTTTTTCCAGGTAGAGCTGGGCGGTGGGATCCGAGAGCAGGGAGCGCAGGAAGTAGGAGGCTTCGGCGCCGTAGCACTCGACCGGGTCATTGGGGTCCTTGGTCTCGGGGGTGTCGATCAGGATGAGACGGACCGGTGAAGAGACGCCGTTGACGACGACGTTGATGGTGTCGCCATCGGTGACCCACTCAAGGGTTGCGGGGACAACACCAGTCGGGAGCTGGTTGTTGTTGAAGAAGGCTTGGGCAAAGCCATGAGCGAGATCGGGGCAGGCGATGCCGTCGCCGTCGGAGTCGAGGTAGCCGAGGCCGAACTCAGGCGTCTCGAAGGCGGTTTGCGCGTTTTCCCACCATCCGAAATCGTCGCAGGTGTAGGCGGCAGTTTGAGCGCGGACTGGGGTGGGGAGGCCGAGCAGCACGAGGACCACGATCAGGAGAAGGCGGGGCATCAAGACTCCTTGCAGGCGAGAGGGCATGTATTCAAGGCTAGTGCGTCATGTGATCTGCTGCAAGATGTGACGACTTGGCGGATTTCCCGTGATCGCCTGCCGTGCTATTCTTGAGGCACGTCGGGGCGTGGCGCAGCCCGGTAGCGCACCGGTATGGGGTACCGGTGGTCGGAGGTTCGAATCCTCTCGCCCCGACCCACTTTTTCTCCCAATTCCCGGGAATTTCGCTTGACTGGGGGGTCTTGCGTTCCGACACCCTGTCGGCTTCCCGACGACGCGGCAGCGCCGCCGCAGATGAGGCCTGATCCGAACATGAGCGAGTCCAACATCCCGGTACGCATCCTGATCGCTGATGACGAGTCGCTGATCCGGCTCGATCTGCGGGAGATGCTGACCGACCTCGGGTATGACGTGATTGCCGAGGCGGGGGATGGGCAGGCGGCGCTGGATCTCTCACGCAAGTTGCAGCCGGACCTG
>JAPOLF010000243.1 GCA_029977305.1 bacterium
GCTGCAGGAACCGTTCACCGCAGACTCAAAACGGCATGTTTCCGTGTATTCGCGTTGATGATGGCATTTCGGCCACCACGCCGATTGCGGTCAATCTCGCTTATCCGCATCGCAGACACGGCCGAGCCACGGGGCCGATGAAGGTCGGGTCACCGATGCTCCACCTGGCGCAAGGTGGACAAGACAGTGAAGCGGTCTACCTACCCGACCCACTTCCGCTTGTTCGCCACGTAGTCGACCAGGATGTACTCGCCGAGCCGATCCGGCGTCGCGACGAACACCCGGCCGCCATTCACCCGCGTCATGTCATTCACGAACTGCAGCATGTACGGCGACCGCTCAAGCATGAAGGTGTTGATGGTGATGCCGTCTCGCGTGCAGCGCTTCACCTCACGCAGCGTCTCCTCGAAGGTGCGCGCGGTTGGCGGATAACTGAATCGCACCTGTCCGTCATCAATATGCGCAGTGGGCTCGCCGTCGGTGATGACGATGATCTGGCGATTGCTCCCCTTCTCGCGGCCGAGCACCTGCCGAGCGAGCTGCAACCCGTGCTGGAGATTGGTCCCGTAGTTGTATTCGTTCCAATCGAGCGACGGCAGGTCAGCCGGTTTGATCTCGTGGGCGAGATACGAGAACCCGACGATGCTGAGATGGTCCCGCGGGTATTTGCCACGGATGAGGGCGTCCAGCGCGAGCGCGACTTTCTTGGCGGCATGGAAGCAGCCGTTGTAGAGCATCGAGCGGGACATGTCGACCATCAGGACCGTGCTGACCCGGGTGGTCGCCTCGGTGCGTGAGACCTCGAAATCCTCCGGGCGGAGGACAAGGCGGTCCTCCACGTGCTCGCGTCGTGCGACGGCATTCTTGAGCGTCTTCGGGATGTCCAGCAGGAACGGGTCACCCCATTCGTAGGGCTTGGTCGTCTCGAGGCGTTCGCCGACATGCCCTTCCCGTCGCTGGTCATGCTGCCCGACCCGATCGCGCTTCAGCTGCGAAAAGATGTCGGTCAGCGCCTTTTCGCCGATCTTCCGCGCCCCGCGTGGGGTGAGTTCCATGCCGCCGCGATTGGTGCGGATCAACCCGGCATCTTCGAGAACGCGCGCCATGTCCCGCAGTTGTTGCGCCTCGCCGAGTTCCTGCTCACCGAGGAGGTCGGCGAGCTCGGACTGGTCGATCTTGCCAAGGTCGTTCCAATCGCGGACATCACGCAAGGCCGCCTCGAGAGCGTCGAGGCGTTGCAGCCGCTCCATGAGTTGCATCGCCTGCTCGAGGGAGATGGACTCCTCTCCGCCGAACCGGTAGGGAGAGGCCTCTCCCTTCGCTCCCCCACCCTGTCGGAGGTTCCGCCCGAGGCGTCCCATCTCCTCGCGGACGCTGTCGTCGGCGATGGCGGCATTGGCGAGGTCTTGCAGGCGGTCGCGTTGCTCGCTGCTGAGCGATTGCATGAGTTGCTGCATCGCGCCGAATCGCTGGGCGAGGTGTTGGCGGAGGTCGTCCACATCGCGCAGATCAGGATCGAAGTGCTGACCCCAGCGGTGCATGAACTCATCGAACCCTGTGGGTTCACCGCGCTGGTCGCGCTCGAGCATCTCGTTGAGTTCCTGCAGCATCTGCCGGGTGGAGGCGATGTCCTCCTGACTCATCGATGAGAGCGATTGCTCCATGCCGTCGAACGCCTGCTGCATCATATGTTGCTGAATCGATGCCAGCAGCTCGTCGAATTGCTTGCGCGCCTCAGGGACGAGGAAGTCGTAGTTCTGCAGGGCACGGATCGCATCGGCGGGATCGCTCGAGAGCTCATCCAGCTGAGCCAGTCGCTGCGCGGCGATCTCCTCGAGCAGGTCGCGGAGTGCTGCCGTGTCAGCTTCGTCCCGAGAGGTGGGTTCAGCCCCTGCCTCTGAGGCAGCTTGATCCTGCAGCGGTGCTCCGCCCGGGGCGGGACGATCGGCGTAATCGATGCTCTCATCCAGGGTCTCGCCGCGCGCTTCGTCGAGGCGTTGCTGGATGCCTGACCGCTCCGTCTCCACCACCTGGTCCAAACGCTGTGCGACGTCATCGAGGACGGATCCAAGGTTGTACCGGGAGAGTTCCTCGCGACGCTGCTCCCTCACCCGCTCCATCAGGTCACGCAGGCCGGGCACTTGAGTGCCATCGGGGCGTTGGAAGCCCCAACGGAAGAGGCGTTGCATGGCGCGCTGCAAATCACCATCGTGCAGGAGATCGTCGCTCATGGCGTTCATGATCTCGTCCGCCGAGAGTCCCTCAAGCAGTTGGGTGCCATCCCACCTGGCGTAGCGGGCGGACGACGTGGGGAGCGGACCGGACGAGCGGGAAGTGTTAGCGTCCATAGCGCGCGGCCTGTGCGCCGCGGTCCTTGTTGAGACGATGATGCAGGTGCAGCCCTTCGAGGATGAGCTCGATCGCCGATGCGATGGCGGCCGGATTGCCATCCACGCCGAGCTTGCGCACGGCGGCATTCACGCCGTCGATATGACTCACCTGGTGCACATAACTCATGGTCGGCATCAGGTCGGACGCGTCGACGGTGAGTCCGTTGTCGAATCCCTGCACCAGTGCATCAAATGCGCCAACGCTCAGATGACGATTGAAGGTCGTCAGCACCGCTTGGTTGCACAGCCGTAGGAAGATCTGGTCGTCTTGGTTGTCCCCGACGCTGTCGATCTCCAACTTGCCGATGGTGCTCGCCTGCAACGCGGGGAGATCGCTGATCCGCGGAGCGGCAGTGCGCTCGCCGAGCAGGATCGCGCGCCGAGTGGCGTTCGACACCAGATTCGCGAAGTTCGCCACCGAGAGGCGGACCGAGACCCCGGAGCGCTGGGAGATGTCGGGGGAGCGCCGTGCGGCGTGTGTGATCTCCGCCACGATCTCCTGCATGAACCCCGGCATCGACACCTCGACCGCGTCGGTCGGGAAGGTCGAGGCCTCCTGCTCCATGATCGCGATCTCGTGGCCGATGGTGGTCGGGTAGTGGGTGCGTATCTGGGAACCGTAACGATCTTTCAACGGGGTGATGATCCGGCCTCGGTTGGTGTAGTCCTCCGGGTTGGCGGAGGCGACGACCATGATGTCGAGTGGGAGGCGGATTTTGTACCCGCGCACCTGGACGTCTCGCTCCTCCATGATGT
>JAPOLF010000244.1 GCA_029977305.1 bacterium
AACTTCGACATGGTCCGCATGACGGCGACATTGGGGTGCTTCTTCATCAACGGAAAGTGGTTGAGACCGGCGAATTCGGCGTATGCCTCATCGATGCACACCACGCAGGGTGCCTCGGCGCAGATGCGCTCCACCGCCGCAGGGCCGAAGACATTGCCGGTCGGATTGTTCGGATTGCACACCATGATCAGTTTCGTGCGCGCATCCACCGCGGCGAGCAGGGCGTCCTCGTCCAATTGCCAGTCACGGGTGAGCGGCACGTCGATCACCGAAGCCCCGTGGCCGCTGTAGAGCGGTCGGTAGACACCGAAGGTCGGTTCGGAAATGAGCACGTTGTCGCCCGGCTCGAGGAGCAACATCGCGAGGGTGTTGAGCACGTCGTCGAGACCTGCACCGGCGATGATCAGGTCCGGGTCGGCCCCGACATAGGCAGCGAGCGACCGCCGCAATTCCGCCGCGTCGAACTCGGGATAGCGATGGAATTTGTCGAAGTTTGCCAGCACTGCGCGCGCCTTCGGCGAGGGGCCGTGTGCCGACTCGTTCCAGTCGAGACGAATGTTCCGAGCGGGCGGCTGCTCAGGAGGCGCTTGGCGCTGGTACGCGCCCATGGAGCGCACGGCAGGCTTGACCATGCGTTCGGCCTGAAAGGTGAGGTTGTCGGATGCTGAGGAGCCCATGGTCATCGCCTCCAGGTCGCCGGAACAAACGCTCGTGAGGCACCCGGCTTGGGTGCCCTGGACGCGCGATCAGCGTTGAACGCGGTGCCCAACAATCATAGCGGAAACCATGGGCAGCGAATCAGGACTATAGGAGGATTTTTTCCAGCGAGGACACCAGAATCTCGGTGGCTCCCGCCTTGCGGAGCCGCTCGATCGATTCCCAAAATGCCTCTTCTTCGAGGGCGGTGTGCACCGCCACCCAACCGGGATCGGCCAAAGGGACGACGGTCGGCGATTTCATCCCGGGGATCACCGCCCGAATGGCATCGAGCGCCGTTTCGGGGGCGTTCATCATCACGTATTTGTACCGCTTGGCGGCCCGAACGGCGTCGATCCGCATCAGGATGCGCTCGATGTTCGCCCGCTTGGCCGGATCCTTCATGGAGTCGACGTTGGCAACGAGTACCGCCTCGGATTCGAGGATGGTGTGGATTTGCCGCAGATCGTTGAGGATCAGGGTCGAGCCGGTGGCGGTGAGTTCGACCACCGCGTCGGCAAGGCCCAGCGATGGTGCGACTTCCACCGATCCGCTGATCGTGATGATCTCCGGATTGCCCCCGAGGGATGCGAAGAACTTGCGTGCTGAGTTCGGGTAACTGGTGGCGATGCGCGCGTTGATCAGTTCTTCGGGATGCTCGATCGGCGAATCGCGGAGCACGCCCACGATGAGGGTGCAATAGCCGTAGCCCAACGCGAGGAGTTCCTCGGCGTCGATGCCCTCTTCGTGGATCAGGTTCCGTCCCACGATGCCGAGATCGACCGTGCCACGAGCGACGTAGTCGGGAATGTCGTCGTCACGCCCGTAGAGGATGCTCAGCGGGAAGTTCCGGCAGTGTGAGAACAAGCGCTGCCCGTAGCTCTCAAACTCCAAGCCGATGGAGTGGAGGAGGGAAAGTGTCTCCTCGGTCAGGCGGCCCGAGCGCTGGACGGCAAGCTTCAAGGATCCTTCGACACCGTGGCCGCCGAATCCGCTCATGTTCTGGGATGCCACGGCTGACCTTCCTCCGGTTTTGGCGATTCATGCGCGATGCCTGCTGACGGCGATTGTGTCACGGGCCGCTCGGGTGTCACAAGGATTCGGATGACCGATCGGTGTGGAAAGTCAGAGTTGCGGTTTAGGCACTGCGCCGCATCGTCTCGTGGATCATCCGCAGGCCGTCGATGGTGAGGTCCGGATCGATGTGGTCGAAGAGCGGGGAGTGGCCCTTGAGCATCGACGCATACCCGCCGGTGAGGATGGTGGGCGCGGCTTCGCCGACCTCTGCCCGGGTCCGGGTGATCAGGCCCTCCAGCATGGCGACGTGGCCGAGCACGATGCCGGAGCAAAGTTGTTCCACGGTGGTGGTGCCGATCACGCGCTCCGGCATGGCGAGCTCGATGGAGAAGAGTTGCGCCGCATTGGCCGCCAATCCCTTGAGCGAGGTGCCGATCCCCGCGGCGATCGCGCCACCGAGATAGTCGCCGTCGCGGTTGGTGACATCAAGCGTTGTCGCGGTACCGAGGTCGATGATGATGACGGGTGCGCCGTAGCGGACCTTTGCCGCCACGCAGTCGACGATGCGATCCGCCCCGACTTTCTCGGGTTCTCCGACCAGCAGTTTGATGCCGAGATCGAGCGTGCTGTCGATGATCAATGGCTGGATCTGCATGCGACCGGTGCACATCTCCAGCAGCCAGCTCGTGACCGTGGGCACGACCGAGGAGATCACCACCGCGTCGATCTCGTCGAGCCGTCTGCCACCCGCGTCGATCAACGAGGCGAGAATGGCGAACCACTCGTCGGGCATCCGATTGCGATCCGTCGAGAGGCGAAACGATGTGAGAAGCTGCGTCGCCCCGTGTTCGTACAGTCCGCAGTGGGTATTGCTGTTTCCAACTTCCAAGGCGAGAAGCATGGCGCCCTCCTCAGGTTCGCAGTGACTGAACGCGGCAGATGCTGCGGGAATTGGGCAGCCTCCGAAGGGAGGGCGTCTTCTTGGATGATGCCTTCCGAGAGTGATCTTACCCAAAGGGTCCCGGATACCGTGCAGCATGATCGCACGCGATTCCTGATTGGCCGTAGACTTGCATGGCGCGGCAACGATCAGCACTCTGCCGCCGCGCATGTTTGGAGGGTTCCTGACCATGGACGAACTGGACAACGACAAGCCGCAAACCTCGCTCTACGCGGGAGCTGGCGCAGCCCTCGCGGCGATGGCCGGTCTGGCGATGGCGGCCACTCGCCGCAAGGAAGATGGAACGATGAGCGGCCCGGGAATCGCCGATCTCGAGAGCATCGTGGCGCAGGTCGCCGACCTTGCCCCCGAAGTTGCGGACGCCCTTGAGCCGCATGCCCCCGGTCTCGCCAAGTCGATCCGTG
>JAPOLF010000245.1 GCA_029977305.1 bacterium
GATCGCGGGAAGCTGGCTGAAAAACGAAGCTGCGAGGCGCGAAAACCGGACGGACGGCGTGCTGGCGCGCGCGCGCGATCGGGGCGGTCGACCGGTTCGAAGCGACACGCGCGCGACCGAGAGGTCATGTGCGCGATGCGATCCCGACGCTGACGGTCGGAGACAGGGGTGTGGTGTCCGATTCCAGCGTGGAAGGCGAGTGGCAGGGACGCGCTGCCATGTCTGGTGACCTCATCGTGCGGCAACAAGCGTTCCCGGGTTGGGTGGCGACGGTAGGGGATGAGGCGCGTTCCTTGGACGTGCTGCCGGATGGGATGATGGCCTTCGGCGATGTCGGCGAAGGTGTCACAATCAGCGTCGCGTTCCGCAACCCCGCCGTGACCTGGGTCGCCAGGGCATTGCTGATGATCGGGGTGATCGCGTTGGGAGTGCTTGCCGTGCATCGATCACCGGACGTTGCCCAGCAATCCGAGGGATCACGCTGATGCCGCCGCAGGACGATCGCCACATTCGGTCCTCCGTCCTGCCCGGGGGCGATCTCATCTCGGCGGTGCTCTCGCGCGAGGTGATGTCCTTCGCCGATCGCGGCAGCGCCAGCAATATGGTGGGAGATCGATGGGCGGACGTGAGCGCGGCGTTCGCGGCATCTTGGCCGGGGACCCACGTGCCGATCCCCGGGAGTGATCACCGTCTCGACGTGGAGCGAGTGATCCGCCTCGACGACACCCCGGAGGTCGCACGGCTCGCGTCGAAGCGGCATCTGCAGAATCCCGACTTCCTGCTCTATGGCAGGTTTCGGGGCAAGCCCTCGGTGCAGGCAGCTGATGCCAAGTTTTCGATCGAAACCGCGCGCAGCAAGCAGGTCAGCCCACAGGTGGTGACTGATCTCCTTGAGTTGCGCACAGAAATCCCGGGGGTGTTCGATCCCGTGGTCTCGGATGCTCATGCGGTCCCGGGGGTGTTCCTTTCGCCGGATTACAGCTTGACCCACGTCATGCTGAGGCGGCGCGCCGGGATCATGCGGGTGACCGTGGCCGATGACGAAGTGGTGCTCGTTCCGGTTGATCCGGCGAAGTTCTTCCAGCCATTGGCCGGGTCCACCGTGATGCCGGTGCTGGCGGAAATCGACTCCCTTGGGGTCTCACCCGAAGTGAGTCTGCTCGTGGGTCTGTACTACTTCCGCCTCGCGCGGGCGGCGGTAGGCCTTTGGTTCGACGCGACCAAGCCGCTGTTGATGCACGGAGATGCGTTGGTCCTCGATGAGGTCGAGTTGCGCGAGGAGACCGCGTTCCGGGCGGTCGCCGCGGAATCCGCGTTCGGCTTGATCGAGACGTGGGACCTCGACGTGCAGCACATTCGGAACCAGCGCCATGCCGTCGATCAGGTGGCGCAGCTGCCGGTGATGAACAAGGAATTGCGCAGCACAGTTGAGCGGATCGCGGCGGAGAGCGGGGCCACGCCACCATCGATCAATCAGGTGCGTCGCCGGGCGACCGCGTGGTGGCGGGGCGAGATCCGGGATCGCGTCGGTCCCATCTTGCCGCCGGTGAACGATCTGCCGGTGCAGCTGAAGCTGGTGGCGGACGCCGGGCGTGAGCTCACACCGCAGGTTGGGTCGAAGATCGACGAAGTGGTGCGTGAGCTGATCGCCGCCGGTGAAGCGCAAGGAGATCCATCGTCTTAGAGGTCGCGCAGTGCCTGGTTGGTCGCGCCGAGGATGATTGTCAACACCGTGGAAACCGAGGCGAAGAGAATCACACTGTGCGGAACGCCGATCCGCGCGCCCAGGATGCCCATGGGCAACGCACCAAGCGGCATCAATCCCCACGTGAGCATGTAGGCGCCCATCACCCTGCCGCGCACGCTGTCTTGGATGCGATGCTGGATGGCGGCGTTGTTCCCCACCATGAACGCTGACCCCAAAAATCCGGCGATCACCAAGAGCGGCAGGCTGAACCACAGATTGCGCGAAAGCATCAGCAGGATGATCACCAGGCCGTAGATGATCGTGCCGCCCAGCAACCAGCGGCCGACGCCTTCGACTCGATTCTGGTTCGCGACGGCGAGTGCCCCGAGCACCGCGCCGAATCCCGATGCCGCCATCAGCACGCCGAGTCCCTGAGCGCCGATGAAGAGCACATCACGGGCGATCACGTTCAAGAAGCTGATGTACGGGAACACGAGCAGGGTCGGGATGCTGGCGAGCAAGAAGATCCCGCGCAAGTCCTCCCGCCGGAAGATGATTTGCAGGCCCTCGAAAGGATTGCGGGAGCGCGTGGTCGGCGCTTCCCGCGGGGGCAACTGGATGCTCAACACCAGGACAAAGGCCACCGCGATCGCCACCGCCTGCAACAGGAACGCCTCACCCTCGCCCACGAGTCCGATGACCAGGCCGGCGAGCGTCGGGCCGATGACGCGGGTCATGTTCTGTCCGGCACTCATGAGGCCGATGGCATTGGTCAAGCTGCCGCGATCGACGAGATTCGGGACGAGCGACTGTTGGGTCGGTGAGAGCATCGCCTGCAGGCTCCCATTGAGGAACCCGGCGACGACGAGATGCCACGGCTTGACCCAACCACCGATGACGTCAATCGCCACGGCGAGGGCGAGCACCGTCGCCAGGGCTTGGCACACCAACATCAGCTTGCGGCGATCGACGCGGTCGATGAGGTTGCCGCCCATCGGGGAGACGATGAGGAACGGCAGTCCGGCGGTGAACGAAACGATCCCGACAAACCCCGGGGAGTTGGTCATCGTCAGGGCGATCCAGCCGAGCGCCACGGATTGCATCCACTGGCCGACGCTCGAGGCAAGGGTGGCCAGCCACAGCCGGCGGAAGGTCGGGAACATCGCGAGGGACGAAAAAAAGCCGGACGCGATAGCAGCCCGGCGGGATTGAGCGGATGAACCTTCTGTGGCCACGGGATCCTCCACGGCGCCGGGCGCGCTTGCCCGCGCGGACACCCACAGGGAGTGTAGCACCGCTCGCAGGTCCGGACGTACGCGGGTGAGTGGTACCATGCCAAGTGTGACCAACGGGAACGGGGCGCGGCAGCGCGCGACTGCCACCGGTGAAT
>JAPOLF010000246.1 GCA_029977305.1 bacterium
CGAGGTGCCGGATGAGAGGTAGGTGAGCACCTCGTACCAATCGCCGGGGCCGGCGTAGAGCGCGGCGTCACCGGAGACGACGGCAGCGCGGGAGACCGACGGCATCGCGGACACGAAGGCCCCGCCTATGGCGAAGGAGACACCCCGCATGAGGAGTGTGCGTCGTTGGATTCCCATGGCCGTTCCCTCTCTCGGCGCCACGCGCTGGGGATCAGTCCCTCACGACTGCTGTTCCCCGCCGCCCGGTGCCGGTCGGCCTGCTGATGCAGCCGCACCCGGTGGGGTGCGGACGATTCTTCGGCATGCGAGCCGTGTGCGACGACTCATCAACCGCCGGAACATGGGGCCCTCACCCCGGAACGTGCGTCTGCACGCCACTCCGACTGAACCGTTATCGCACTCAACGCCCGGGAGTGTCAACCCGTTTCGGGGAGTGGAAACACCTCGAAAACCGCGTCAGGATGCGGGAAACTCGTTCGTACGTGGGGTGTCGGGGGAAGACGGCGGAGGTTCATCGTGCACGAGTCGGGACCGGGGTGGGGCGAGCATGTGCTGGCGAACCAACAAGCGTGGGATGGGTTCGCCGCGACGTACGCCGAGGGCGGGCGGCGGAATTGGGCGGCGCCGGAGATCACGTGGGGGATTTTCGATGTGCCCGAGGCGGAGATCGGGATGATTCCGCCCGACATCGCTGGTATGCGGACGATCGAATTGGGGTGCGGCACGGCGTACGTCTCCGCATGGTTGGCGCGGCTGGGGGCGGAGCCGACGGGAATCGACATCTCATCGCGGCAGCTGGAGACGGCGCGGGCGCTGCAGGAGGAGCACCAGCTGGTGTTCCCCCTCCATCTGGGGAGTGCGGAGGCGTTGCCCTTCGCTGATGGCAGCTTCGATTTCGCGATCAGCGAGTACGGGGCATCGATCTGGTGCGATCCGTATCGGTGGATCCCGGAGGCGGCCCGCGTGCTGCTCCCGGGTGGGCGGCTCACATTCTTGGTGAACTCGGTGCTGTTGATGCTGTGCACCGGCAGCGATGAGGATGCGCCGGTGAGCGATCGGCTGGAACGGCCGTTGTTCGGCATGCGTCAATTCAGGTGGCAGGACGGCTCGGTGGAGTTCCATCTGCCGCATGGGGAGCTGATCCGGTTGTTGCGGTCGAGCGGATTCGAGATCGAGGATCTGGTCGAGGTGCAGGTGCCAGAGGCCGCTCGCACGCGGTGGGAGTTCGTGACTCCCACGTGGGCAGCACGGTGGCCATGTGAAGAGGTGTGGAAGGTGCGCAAGCGATGAGATGGCTGCTGGTGATCGCGCTGCTGGTGCCGCTGGTGACGATGACGGCCAAGCCGGACGCGGAGGTGAACGCCCGACGCGAACGGGGCCGCACCGTGTGGGCGGTGGGGGACATCGCCGATTGCACCAGCGCGAGGACGCAGCGTGGGGCGGAGCAGACGGCGGCACTGCTCGCAGGCACGTCAGGGCCGATTCTGGGTTTGGGCGACTATGCCTATCCGTTGGGGACGGAGACGGATTTTGCCGAATGCTTCGATCCGGTGTGGGGGTCGCTGCGGTCGCGGATCATCCCGACGGCGGGGAACCATGATTTTGGGACGGGGAACTCGCTGGCGTACCACGCGTACTTCGGGGCGATCTCGGGGACGGAGGAGGTGCCGTGGTTCACGGTTGATGTCGGGGGGTGGCACATCGTCTCGGTGGACACGAATTGGTGTCCCAATGACGACGGATGCGCGATCACCTCGGAACAGGGGGCGTGGTTCGATCAGGTGCTGAGCGAGCAGGAGGGCGAGTGCACGATCGTGATCGGCCACCATCCGCGCTGGTCATCCGGGATGCAGGGAAACTCGACGGCGGTGGAGCCGCTGTGGGAGATGATGGCGCGGCACGGCGTGGAGCTGTATCTGGTCGGGCATGACCACGATTACGAGCGGTTCGCGCCGATGGATCGCTACGGTGACGTGGATCGCTCCGGGGTGCGTGAAGTGGTGGTCGGCACCGGCGGACTGGCGTTGCGCCCGTTCGAGACGCGGGTGGACGGGAGCCAAGTTCGGCAGCGGACCAGTCTGGGAGCACTCAGGTTGACGCTCCGCCGCCACGGGTATCGAGCGGAGTTCGTGCCGGTGGCAGGCGAGACGTTCACGGATCGCTTCAGCGGGCGGTGTCACTGATCTCAACCGAGTGTCCATTGCTGAGACACGCGATGTGAGGCCAACGGCGGAGGCGAGATAGGTCGCGAGCCGGGCCCAACGCGATTTCATCGATTTTTCATGTTTCGCCCATCTCCCCCTCATGCGCACGGTTCATCGTGTCCTCACCGGCTCATCACGATGCCGGGACGACGTGGGAAACCACGGGTCGCACTGGGGAGCAACGACGATGAAGACCATGGATGCCGCACGGCGTTTGGTGGTGGCGATCACGATCGTCGGGTTGGTGAGTGGAACAGGTCCGGTGGTGAGCGATGCGCACAACCGTCGGCATGATCACCGGAATCAGCACTCCGAGCAGACCGTGGTGGATGACCGGGCGCTGTCGACGCCTCAGGGCGGGGTGGCCTCGAGCGGGACCATTGATCGCTCCCGTGACACCAACCACGAGCCCACAGCCGGGGAGGATGCTTCGTCCGGGCATGGTCGAGGCAGCGGGAACGGCAACGCGCCGACCGAGACCCCTTCGGCGGAGGATCACCAGGGAGATGGCTCGCCAGTGGCGGATGTGCCTCCCGGAGGAACTGGTGACAGCCAGCACGGGCGGCCCACTGAGGTGCCGACGCACGAACCGGATTCGCATGGCAACCAGCCGACCGAGACGCCCTCACCAGAGGATCACCGGGGCAACGGTTCGCAGCCGGAGGATCTTCCGTCGGCGAACGATGGCCACGGTCGGCCTGCCGATCCCACCGAGGAGCCAACGGCGGACCCGGAGGTGACCGAGGTGCCGGAGGAGACTGAGGAGCCGACTGAAGAGCCGACCGTTGCGCCGGTCGTCACCGAGGTCCCCATCGTCAAATTGGATCCGATCGTGGCGACGATCGTTTCAGAGACTCCAACCGTCGAACCCGA
>JAPOLF010000247.1 GCA_029977305.1 bacterium
ATGGCGCGCAACCTATCGAGTGCAAAGGACCGCCTCGCAGCGGCGAGAGCGACGTTGGACCAAAGACGATCTGCGGCAAACATCATGGAAGAGATGGCAACAAGGGGCCATGCGATTACCACGATGCGGGAAAGCGTCAAGGAAGTGGTCCGACAATCGAATAATCTCAAAAAGATCGAACCGGGAACACAAGCCCCACTTGATCTGCTCAAGGTAGCTCGACATCGGACCCACGCCCCGCCGCCGCCTGCAGTGGCTGATCCGTTCTCCGACGGCCGGGCACATCCGCAGTGGGCGCAGTATACCCGCGACTCGCTGGCACAAGGGCGGTAGACTTCGGGCACGGGGACTCGGCGGCTGCGCCGGGTGGAGACGAACGAGGAAAGCGGCAGAGTCGATGGCAGATTCAGGCGGGGTGCTTCGCATCGGATTGGCGGGGCTCGGGCGGTTCGGGGCGTTGCATGCATCGGTGCTCGCCGATCTTCCCGGCGTGGAGCTGGCGGCGGTCTGCGATCCGGATCCTTCGCGGGTCGCCGAGGTCGGCGATCGCCATAAGGTGGCGGGGCGCTACGGCGCACTCGAGCAGATGTTGGACGGCGAGCATCTGGACGCCGTTTTCCTGGTGACACCGGAGGACCTGCACGCAGCGCAGGCGAAGCAGGTCTTGGCCCGGAAGTTGCCGCTCTTCCTCGAGAAGCCGATGGCGACGAGCCACACCGAAGGCGAGGAGATTCTCGCGGCGGCTCAGGCGGCGGGGGTCCATCTGCAGATCGGGTTCGTGGTGCGGTTCGACTTGCAGCACGCGCTGCTCCGATCGGAGATCGCGAACGGCGATTTCGGACCGCTGATCTCCCTGCGGGTGAAGCGCAATTGCAGCCGGGCGTGGTTCCCGACCTATGGCAATCGCGCCCACACGATGTACGAAACGAGCATCCATGACATCGATTTGCTGTTGTGGCTGATCGGGCAGCCCTGTGAATCGGTGTACGCGCTGGAGCGGAATGTCTCCTCGATGCGGTACCCGGATGGGTGTTGGGCGTTGCTGCGCTTTGCTGACGAGACGGTGGCGATGATCGAGACGAGTTGGTTCGTGCCATCGGGTGCACCAGCGAATGTGGTGACCCCGGATTGGCACGGAACGATCGACGCGGTGCTGGAAGTGGTCGGGGTTGAGCGGACGGCGAGCATCTCGCTGCTGGAGACCGGACTGGCGATCTGGCGTCCTGATCTGACCGCGCAACCGGAGACGAATCTGTGGCCGGAGGCGTTCGGGAGCATCGGCGGCGCGCTGCGGCAGGAAGATCGTCACTTCGTCGAATGTGTGCGGAACGGGACGAGGTCGACGATCGCGTCGGCGGAGGATGCGCTCGCGGGTTTGCGGATTGCCGAGGCGATCGTGCAATCGGCTGAGGAGCGGCGAGAAATTCGACTGCGCTGATCCTGCGGGGTGAGCCCCGAGAACGGCGCCTGTGAAGGAGACCCTGCGTGCGGATTGCGATCATGTCGGCACCGCGATCGGGCAACCATTGGATCAAATGCCTGCTGGGCGAGGTCTATGGGCTCGAGTTGCTGAAGGTGAAGCAGAAGCCCGGCTCGAAGGGCAAGCAGGTGCGTGAAGCGCTCGAGGAGGGAACGTTCCCGGACAACACGATCCTGCACCAGCACAGCTCGTATCACCGGCGGCTGGCGAAGGCATTGCATGCGGCGCCGGCGACGATCGTGACGATCATCCGCGACCCGTATGACGTGTTCGTCTCGTATCACCGATGGATCCAAGAACCGGACCGGGAAGGACGGAAGGGGTCGGAGGATCACCCGCGCAACCAGATGCTTGGGAAGCCCTTGGATGATCCGGCGGTGTTGGCCTATCTGATCAACGACTACAGCTCCGTGCTGCGGCGGGCGGTGGATTGGTCGACGAGCGGCGACAGCATCGTGGTGAGGTATGAGGACCTGCATCGGGACCCCGTAGCGACCTTGCGCGCGGTGACAGACAGCATCTCGCCGGTGGACGATGCGACGATCGAGGCCGCCTTCGCGGCGTGTTCCATCGACACCATGCGGGTGGCCAATCCGCACACGGTGAAAACCGGGCGGGTGGGCGATTCACGTCAGCAATTGACGCAGGCACACCTCGATGCCTTCCGCGAGCACCATGGGGCGGCCATCCGCGCCCTTGGGTACGAGGTTCGCTGATCCACCTCGTCAGGCGGAAGCAGACTCTCGGTACAATGCCGCGGCGACACGCCGTGCGAATGACCGGGAGCAGAAGTGCTGTGATTGATCTCTCCAGCGATACCGCGACAAAGCCGACGCCGGGGATGCGTGAGTTCATGGCTGCGGCCGAAGTCGGCGACGAACAGCGCCGGGAAGACCCGACGGTCAACCTGCTGCAGGAGATGGCGGCGGACCTCGTCGGGAAAGAGGCCGGGCTCTTCCTGCCGTCCGGGACGCTCTGCAACGCGATCTCGTTCTGCCTCAACGCGGAGCGGGGCAATGGGGTGATCCTCGACAAGGAGGCGCACCCGGTGGTCGCCGAATCGGGTGGGCCAGCGTGGCTGGCGGGCGTGCTGCTGCGGACGATCAACTCGCCGCGGGGCGTCTTCGATGCGGATGATGTGGCGCCGCACATCTCCCCGGGGACGACGCACGTGGCGCGGACCGCATTCGTCTCGGTGGAGAACACCACGAATCGCGGCGGCGGGAAGATCTGGCCGTTGGCGAACCTGAAGCGACTGCGCGCGCTGGTCGACGACAACGGGATGCGCCTGCATATGGACGGCGCACGGCTGCTGAATGCAACCGTCGGCAGCGGAATCTCGGCGAAGGAATTCGCTGGATACGCCGACAGCGTGTGGCTGGATCTCTCGAAAGGCCTCGGTGCGCCAGTGGGCGCGGTGCTGATGGGGGACCGTGCGTTCATCGAACGGGCACGACTGCTGAAGCACATGTTTGGCGGCGCGATGCGGCAAGCGGGGATCATCGCGGCGGGCGGAGTGTACGCGCTGCGTCACCACGTCGATCGACTGGCGGACGATCACCGCAATGCCAAGACTTTGG
>JAPOLF010000248.1 GCA_029977305.1 bacterium
ACCACCCCCACAGCGACACGGCCGCGTACGACACCTTGGTGCGCATGGCGCAGGATTTCAACCTGCGGTACCCGTTGGTGGATGGTCAGGGCAACTTCGGATCGGTGGATGGCGACGGTGCGGCCGCGATGCGGTACACGGAAGCGCGGCTGACCACCATCGCGGATGAACTGCTCGACGACATCGAGAAGAACACCGTCGATTTCCAACCGAACTACGATGCATCGACCGAGGAGCCGAAGGTGCTCCCGGCGCGATTGCCGAACCTCCTGCTCAACGGATCGGCGGGCATCGCGGTCGGCATGGCGACGAACATCCCGCCGCACAACCTGAATGAAATCTGCGACGCCGTGACGCTGCTCATCGAGAACCCGGATGCCACCGTCGAGGATCTGCTCGAGGTGGTGAAGGGCCCAGACTTCCCGACCGGCGGCATCATCCTCGGGCGCGAGGGCATCAAGGCGGCATATGCGACGGGTCGCGGCCGGGTGGTGATCCGGGCGCGAGCGTTTGTTGAAGAGGCGGGGCGCGGCACCGGCTTCCAGATCGTCGTGACCGAGCTTCCCTACCAAGTCAACAAGGCCGCGCTGCTGGAGCGCATCGCTGAGTTGGTGAAGGATGGCAAGCTCGACGGTATCCGCGACCTGCGCGACGAATCCGACCGCACCGGTATGCGCGCCGTGATCGAGCTGAAGCGCGACGCGCAGCCGATGAAGGTGTTGAACAACCTGTTCAAGCACACCGCACTGCAGCAGTCCTTCGGTGTCAACATGTTGGCGCTGGTTGAGAAGGGCACCCAGCCGCGGGTGATCACCCTCAAGCGGGCGCTCACCGAGTACATCACCCACCGACAGGAAGTGGTGACGCGCAGGACGCAATTCGAGCTCGACAAGGCTGAGAAGCGCGCCCACGTGTTGGAAGGCCTGAAGATCGCCCTCGACCACATCGATGCGGTGATCAAGACCATCCGCGCGGCGGAATCGTCCGAGTCCGCGCGCGGCGACCTGATGAAGAAGTTCAAGCTCTCCGAGGTGCAGGCGAACGCCATCCTCGACATGCGACTCGGCCGCCTCGCGGCATTGGAGCGCGCCAAGATCGAGCAGGAACTCGCCGAGGTGCAGGCGGAGATCGTCCGCCTCAAGACTCTGCTTGGTGATCCCAAGTTGATCCTCGGGGTGATCCGCGACGACATGATCCACCTGAAGAACAAGTACGGCGATGCGCGCCGCTCGGAAATCCGCGATTCGGAGGGGCACTTCTCCGAGGAGGACCTGATCGAGGAGCGCAACGTGCTGGTGACGCTCACCCAGCGCGGTTACGTGAAGCGGAGCAGCGGTGAGCAGTTCCGTCTCCAGAAGCGCGGTGGTCGCGGTGTCACCGGGGTGAAGATGCGGGACGAGGACAGTCCGCAACACATCCTCCATGCCAACACCCACGACTCACTCTTGGTCTTCACCAGCCGGGGCAAGGTGTACCAACTCAAGGTGCACGAGTTGCCTGATGTGGGTCGTGCGACGCGCGGCATGCCGATCGTCAATCTCATCAACATGCAGCCGGACGAGACCGTGATGACGATGCTCAACGTCAAGGATTTCTCCTCGGCGAAGCACCTGTTCTTCACCACCCGTCTCGGTCGGGTCAAGCGCACCAGCCTTGATCAGTTCCAATCCGTGCGGTCCTCGGGGCTGATCGCGATCAACCTCGACGAGGGCGACGAGTTGGCGTGGGTCCGGATGACCTCCGGCAAAGACGACATCCTGCTCGTCACCGAGAAGGGTCAGGCGATTCGCTTCGACGAGGACGATGTCCGGGCGATGGGGCGTCAGGCTGCGGGCGTGATCGGCATCCGGTTGGCCAAGGGCGACCGCGTGCTCGCGTCGGAAGTGGCGCGTCCCGACCATGATCTGCTGATCGTGACCCAGAACGGCATGGGCAAGCGCAGCGACTGGAACGACTACCGGAAGATCGGCCGTGGCGGCAAGGGCGTCACCGCGATGAAGCTCACCGCAAAGACCGGGGAGATCGTCGGGGCGGCCATGGTGACCTCAGACCACGACATCATGCTGATGAGCACACTCGGCAGTGTGATCCGGCTCAAGGCGAAGCAGTTGCGAACGCTCGGCCGAGCCACGCAGGGCGTGATGCTCAAGAAACTGGATGAGGGCGAGTTCATCGCCTCCGTGACGGTTGGGCTTGACGATGACGATGAAGGACCGGGGAACCTCAACGGGAACGCGGTGGAGCTGACCGCCGAGTAGCGATCATCAGCGATCCAAGAGATGACTGGGCAGTGGCTCGCGCTTCGGCGGAGCCACTGCCGTTTCCTCGAGGCGAAGGAGCACGAGCGAGAGGACCGGCGCCGCGGCGATCGTGAACACCGCGAAGACCAACATCAGCGCGGCCACCGCGACGACGATCGCACCACTCCCCTGCCCCAACCCGAGGCCGCGCCGCTCGATGGCAACCAGCACCAGTTCCGCCGCGAACGCAAACCCGACCACCGTCACCCAACGCCGGCTGGTCGTGATGCGATGGATGACGGTCACCGCGATCCCGACCAGGCAGGAGAGCGCCAATGCCCGCATGGCGCCTTGGGCGGTGACGGCCGCACCGGGGAGCGTCATCACTGCAGGCACGAGAAACGCCGCTGGTGCCCAAAGGATTGAGGCCGATGCCGGCTCATGGGTGGAGACACTCGCCACCCAACCACACATCGCGACCATCAGCAGGACAACCCCAATGGTCACCCAGAGAAACGTCCACGCCGAGCCGCGCAGGAGCGCGGTGAACGGCGTTCTGGCGACGGACCACTGGATCGCGAGCGCGGGAAGGAGCATCGCGGTGCAGGCGAGGATCATCCACCAGCCGCGTCGCTGGCGATGCGATTCCAACTCTCGCGAGATGAAGATCGCCATTACCTGGACCGTCAAGATGGCGAGCAAGGCCACCGGCACACCGATGCTTGCGACGAACCCGTTGAGCAGGATGCCAAGCGTGGCGAGCACGGCGGTGATCACCAAGGGCAAGGACTGGACCAGGCCATCCACGAGGCT
>JAPOLF010000249.1 GCA_029977305.1 bacterium
GGCGAGGTCAAAGCGCAGATCGCCTCGCCCGAGCGGTTCGCCGCCGCCATGAAGGCACTGGGTGTGGACGATGCCACGGACGTCGTGATCGTCGATCACACTGGTGGACACTTTGCCACGCGTCTCTGGTGGGCCCTCGTGTATTACGGGTTCGACCGTGCCGCTGTGTTGGACGGTGGGTTTGCCGCATGGCAGCGCGAGGCACGGCCGATGGAGTCTGGACCTGCAGTCGTCCCCACCTCCGTCGGTCCATTCACGCCGACGCGCCGCGCGAACCTGCGCGTTGAACCGGAAGCGGTGCTTGCCACGATTGCTGACGGGTCCGCCGTCATCGTGGATGCTCGCGATCCTGGTCAGTATTTGGGTGAGGTTGTCCGAGGGAGCCGCGGCGGCCACATCCCGTCGGCGGTCAACATCCCCACCAAGTCGCTGGTGAACGCCGATGGCACCTGGAAGTCCCAAGGCGAACTGCGCGCGCTCATGGCAGCAGGAGGAGTGGGGGAGTCCACGCCGGTGATCGCCTACTGCAACGGTGGGGTCACCGCGACCGGCGTGCTTTTCGGCATGGCACTTGCAGGGTTCGCCCCCGGAGCCAACTACGACGGCTCGTGGAATGAGTGGGGCGAGCGAGACGACCTCCCGGTGGAGAATCCGCGCGCCGCGTCGTGATCAACGGCAGACATGAAGAAAGCCCGGGCGCTGTGCCTCGGGCTGGGTGCCTAGGGGCAGACTCGAACTGCCGACCGCACGATTTTCAGTCGTGAGCTCTACCAACTGAGCTACCTAGGCCGACCGTGCCGGCGGAATTCACCGTGACCTCGCTGCAGAGGTGGGCGATAGAGGGCTCGAACCTCTGACATCCACGGTGTAAACGTGGCGCTCTCCCAGCTGAGCTAATCGCCCGCTGCGATGGTGTCACGGTGCCCAGGAAAGGATTTGAACCTTCACGCCCTTGCGGGCACTAGCCCCTCAAGCTAGCGCGTCTGCCGATTCCGCCACCTGGGCAAGTCGTTTCACCGGCTCACGGAGTATATGGGCGGGTGGGAAGCAGCGTCAACCGGCGAGGGTCCGGTGCGCCGATCCACCGACCGTTCACCCTTGCACAATCGGCAGCGTCAACAACGCGTGCGGCACCACCAACGCGGTGGCCGGCAACCCGACGATCGCCGTCGCCTTCGCGAGTGCCTCCTCCATCGTCGCCGCTGGGATGCACCCGACGGCGGTCGCGATCTCCGGGTGCTCAATCCCCGCGACGATCACCGAGATGTCGCTCAGCACGCGTGCCATGACGTACGCACGTTGCGCCCCGGGTTTGATGCCATGTGCACGAGCCCGCGTGATCACCCCCTCGGTCCCGCCGGGGAGTTGCATCTCCGCGAGGAATCGTTGCTCGCCAGCACCGTCGCCCGCACCCTCCGGGCACGATGCCGGGATGATGATCACTCCTCCCTTGCGCACCACCGGGGTCGGCGCAAACTGGAGGTAACTCGCGGCACGACTCGCCTGATACAGATTGGCGTCCTTCGGGTAGCCGACACCTGCAACCGCGATGTCGACTTGCGTCGGGATTGGCACGGTGAACAGCGGACGGGCGAACTCGGCAAGGTGATCCTGCACCGCGGAGGGCGCGCCGTAGGCCACCGCCACCATCTTCCCGTGATCATCAAGCACCGCGTTGCCTGCGAAGACCAGCCCTGCCTGCTTCGCCACCTTCCGCACGGCCTGCTGGAACGGATTGTCAGCCAGCCGCGCCAGCCGCGTCCCATCCTGATCAAGCATCGCTGGGCCGTGGGTGTAGGAGATGGTGGCTTCGTCCGCGCAGCCGATCACCACCGTCTTCCCGCCGCCGCTGAATCCGGCGTACTGGTGTGGTTCGACCAACCCGGTGGATAGCAGCAGGTCTGCCTCCACCGCGGTGCGATTCACCCGGAACGGCAAACCGCCGGGACCATCCATCACCGCGACGAGTTGCGCGTCGTTCGCCCCGTCATGATCGATCACCCGATAGCGGTCGACGATCGCGTCGCCGAGTTTCTCGCGCTTTTCGGCGTCGGTGCTCGCCCGGTGCGCGCCAACCGCCACCAGGATGGTGATAGCCGCATCTGGGATCCCTGCCGCCGCGAGTTCCTGCAACATCGGCGGCACCAGCAAGTGATCCGGGCAGGCCCGCGTCGCATCTGTCACGGCGATGCAGACGGAAGTCGCGCCGGCGGCGAGGTCCCGCAACGATGGGCCAGCGACCGGCGATTGCACCGCAGCCATCGCGGCTCCGGCAGGATCGGCCACGGGGGGCGCAGGACGCGTTTCAACCATCGTGGCGGTGACGCCCGCCGGGAACGCGAACTCCCAGTTGCCTCGCGCGAAGGGGACCGTGAACATGATGGGTGCGTGTTCGTGCATATGACCTTTCGGGCCGTCAGGGCGACAAACGAACGGCGTTCCGACGAGGGCCCTATGCTATCATCCGGGCGCTGTGGGAACGCCGATTCGGCCGTTCCAGACGTTGAAGTGCGGCCTGCGCAATGGCCGCCTCTCATATCCGACGGAGGAGCACGATGGCTCGAGTGGCGCGTCCGAAAGTGACCGTGGTGGGGGCCGGCATGGTGGGCGGCGCGGTGGCGCAGGTGCTCGCCCCCCGCTACTACGCAGACATCGTCCTGGTCGACATCGTCGAGGGGTTGCCGCAGGGCAAGGCGCTCGACCTCATGGAGGCCGGACCGGTGCTCGGGTTCGACACCAAGGTCACGGGCTCCAACGGGTACGAGGAGACCGCCGGCTCCGATGTGGTGGTGATCACGTCGGGGATCGCCCGCAAGCCGGGCATGAGCCGCGATGACCTCCTCAAGACCAACATGGGCATCGTCCGGTCGGTCACCAAGCAGGTCGCTTCGGCCTCGCCGAACGCGGTCATCATCGTCGTTTCCAACCCGCTCGATGCGATGTGCCACGCGGCATTCGATCAGGCCGGCTTTCCGCGTGAGCGGGTGATCGGCATGGCAGGCGTGCTCGACTCCGCCCGATTCCGCACCTTCATCGCGATGGAAC
>JAPOLF010000024.1 GCA_029977305.1 bacterium
GGATGGGAAGCCGAGGCTGCCGTGGCACGATTGGGTGGCACATTGCGCCTGCTTCGCATTGGGACGCGGTCGGCGAACAGCCATGCCGCTGGTGGCGATCGCCTTGGCCGTCGAGCCTTGCTGGCGGCGACCGATGCGCCGCACGATGTGCGGATCTCGCTGCTGCCCCAACCGGGGATGCTGTGGCGATTCCACCAAGACCGGGCGGCCGAGGCGTGGTGCGCATCCGCGGCATGGATCGGCGATCACCATGCGGCAACCCGTGCCTCGCGCCGCGACGTCGATGGCCGGCGCACGATCTGGCGGCCCTCGCAAATCGAAAAGGATTCCGTCTGACGCCCCTCCTCCTCGTTTGGTCGTCTTGATCAACGGTCAACGCAGAACGGGAGGCCTTGCGGCCTCCCGTTCGATGCTTCCGGCGGATGTGTGATTAGCGCTTGGTGTACTGCGGCGCCTTGCGGGCGCGCTTGAGTCCGACCTTCTTGCGCTCCTTCATGCGCGCATCGCGCGTGAGCAGCTTGGCGCTCTTGAGCGCAGGGCGGAGTTCACCGTCGAACTTGAGCAGTGCGCGGGCGATGCCATGGCTGATGGCACCGGCCTGTCCGGAGACGCCGCCACCGACGACCCGAACAGTGATGTCGAAGCGCTCACCCGTCCCGGTCAACCGGAGCGGCGCAGAGAGCATCTGCTGGAGGATGGCGCGACCACCGAAGTAGTCCCGCGAAGTCTTGCCATTGACGATGATCTTGCCCGTGCCGCCCGGAATCAGGCGAACGCGCGCGATCGCCGTCTTGCGTCGTCCGGTTGCCCAGTGGTATGCGTTCTGACTCACCGCGTTTCCTCCCGTGTGGACCGCCGTGCCTCTCGGCGGTGCCTCGTCGAATGCTAGGACGCCTTCCGGCTGTCGATCGGCAGCGGCTTCGGCTGCTGGCTCGCATGCGGATGGCCGGCGCCGGCGTACACCTTCAACTTGCGCATCTGCTCATCGCCCAACGTGGTCTTGGGGAGCATGCCGCGGACGGCATTCTGCACGATCCGCTCCGGATGCGTCCGGCGGGTGTCGCGCACCGACGTCTGGCGGAACCCACCCGGGAAGCCGGAGTGTCGGTAGTAGAACTTCTGGGTTTCCTTCTTGCCGGTGAGGACGACCTTGTCGGCATTGACGACGATGACGAAGTCGCCCATGTCCATGTGGTTCGTGTAGGTCGGCTTGTTCTTGCCGCGGATGACCATCGCCACCTGCGACGCGAGCCGCCCGAGGGTCAGACCCTCGGCGTCCACGATCCACCAATCACGGTGCAAGTGCGTCTCATGCGCTTTCGGTGACCACGTCTTGCGTTCCATCTCCGCCAACTCCTCGACGCGTTCGGGCGTCTCTCTCGCGGGCTATCCCCGCGTTGAAGCCCGAACCGTATCCTCGGGCCAGTCCTCGTAACCGATCTGCCAGAGCGTCAGCCCGGAGGCCTCGGCTGTTCCACCCGCCGCGCGCCGGTCAGGCCGGGCGAGCAATTCGCCAATCCAGTCCGTCGGTCGGACTCCCCTTCCGACGTCGACGATCGCCGCGACGATCGTCCGCACCATCTGCGGCAGGAATCCGGTTCCCACCACCCGGTACTCGACAAGCAACTCGTCAGCCTCGGTCGGGCCCCACCACACCGGGAGGACCCTTACTTCACTGACGAAGAGCGTTCGCACCGTCCCTTTCGGGCGCTGCTGGCGCTCCGACCACGGAACCCCTTCCCCGCCGCCGGCAAAGGACGCGAAATCATGCGTCCCAGCCAATTGCGCGGAGGCTTCCGCCATCCGCCCGAGATCCAACGACGCCCTGCGCCACCAGACCCGGTCCGCCGCCAACGGTGCTCGCTTCCCACTCCAGACGCGATACCGGTATTCCCGCCATCGTGCGTCGTATCGGGCGTTGAACCCCGCTGGTTCGCGCCGGACGGAGACGATCGCGAGATCGCTCGGCAGGCGCGCGTTCAGCGCTTCACCGATGGTCGCCAGGCTCAGGTCCGGCCGGAGGTCGTCGAGACTGACCACCTGCCTTGCTGCGTGCACTCCGCGATCGGTTCGGCCGGCAAACGTGGTGACAGGTCGAGTGCCGAACAGTCCGTGGAGGGCGTCGCCCAGTTCCCCTTGCACCGTCCGCTTCCCGGGTTGCACCTGCGACCCGTGGAAATCGGTGCCGTCATAGCTGACGACGAGCGCCAGCTGCTCCATCGAGGGCGTCCCGTTACGCCTCGATCAGTTCGATCAGGGCCAGCGGAGCGGCATCGCCCTTCCGCGGACCGAGCTTGGAAATGCGGGTGTAGCCGCCCTTACCTGCCTCGTAGCGCGGGCCGAGCACGTCGAAGAGCTTCTCCGTGGCGACCTGATTGTCGATCTTCTGCATCACGAGGCGCCGATGGTGCGGCGTGTCCTCGGAGGCGATGGAAATGAGCTTCTCGACGACCGGGCGAATGGTCTTCGCCTTGGCCTCGGTGGTGGTGATCCGCTCGTGCATGATCATCGAGATCGACAGCTGCCGGAGCAGTGCCGAGCGCTGAGCTGGGTTGCGACCGAACTTCCGGCCGGCTCGTCCGTGCCTCATGATCTACTCCTCGTCTTGGCTGAACGGGTCGTCGGAGCCGATGAGGGACGCAATCGCGGCCTCGTCGTCGCCATCGAACTCGCCATCGTCGTCACCGGCGAAATCGGCATACAGGCCCGGGGCGAACACACCGGTGTTGCCGCCCGGAAGGTAGCCGAACTCATCGAGGCGCTGGCGGAGCTCATTCAGGGAGCGCGGACCGAAGTTGCGAATGGAAAGCAACTGGTCCGGATCCATGGTGAGCACCTGGCCGACCTTCTCGATCTGCCGGCTGCGAAGCGCATTGAGCACTCGGGGCGAAAGCCCGAGTTCGGCGAGAGCCTTGTTCTGGACCTCGTCCGAGATGTAGGAGGTCGACGGGGCAACACCCTCTCGAGCACCGCGGTTGAACTCCGCGAAGACCCGGGTGTGCTCGATCATGATCCGAGCGGCCTCGGCGAGCGCGTCATCCGGCTCGATCGTGCCGTCGGTGAGGATCTCGAGCACGAGGCGATCGTGATCGGTCTCCGAGCCGACGCGGGTGCGCTCGACCACGAAGTTGACCTTCTCGATCGGGGTGTAGATCGCGTCGATCGGGATCTCGCCAAGCGAGTAGTTGTTGACGTCCTGCGCCTCGGCCGGGACATACCCGCTGTCGCGGGTGATGACCAGGTCCATGTCGAGCACGCCATCCGGAGAGTCGATCGTCGCGATCACCTGATTCGGGGTGACCAGATCGACTTCGGTCGGCCAATTGACATCGGCAGCGGTGACCACGCGCTCGCCGGTGCCATCGCCCCGGACGTAGAGATGGGCACGCGCCTCGCCGTTGATTTCCATCACGCGCTTGAGGCGGATCTGCTTGAGATTGAGCACGATCTCGGTGACATCCTCGCGGACGCCATTCACGGTCGAGAACTCGTGCCAGACGTTGTCGATGCGGATGCGCGAGACGGCCACACCGTCAAGCGACCGCAGGAGCACGCGGCGAAGGGCGTTGCCCATCGTCGTGCCGAATCCCTGCTCGAGGGGCTCGGCCACGTATCGGGCGTAATTGAGGCCTTCCTCCACCCGATCCAATTTCACTTCCGGGCGTCCAATCACTGGCGCATCAAACACTGGGTATCGCCTCCTGCGCATCGCCGAACCGAGTCGGGACCGCTTTCGATCCTCTCGCGGTGCGACGACCGCCAACGCTCAACGCTAGCGGCTGTAGTGCTCGACGATCAGCGCCTCGTTGAAGGGCGGGATCTCCACCTGGTCACGCGTCGGCAACACGAGCACCTTGCCGGAAAGCTGGTTGGCATCGACGCTCAGCCATTCCGGGGCGCGCTTGGTGTTGAGGACCTCGCCGAAGCCGGAGAAGTACTCGCGCTTGCGGGACTCGGTGCGGACCGAGACGACGTCGCTCGGCCGAACGAGGAACGAAGGAATGTTGGTCTTGCGGCCATTGACGGTGAAGTGGCCGTGGCGCACCAACTGCCGCGCCTGGCGGCGGGAATCAGCGAACCCCATCCGGAACACCACGTTGTCGAGGCGCGACTCGAGGATCTGGATCAGGTTGTCACCCGTGACCCCACCCTTGCGCTCGGCCTCCTCGAAGTGCTTGCGGAACTGGCTCTCCATCACGCCGTAGTAGCGGCGGACCTTCTGCTTCTCGCGCAGCTGCATGCCGAACTCCGACGGGCGGCGCGTGCGGCGCTGACCGTGCTGGCCCGGGGGGAAATTCTTGGCAGGGGTGCGCTGGGTGATCGGGCACTTCGGCCCATCACAGCGTGCACCCTTCAAGTAGAGCTTCAATCCTTCCCGTCGGCAGAGACGGCAGACGGGACCGGTGTACCTCGCCATCGTGTGATCAACCCTCCTACCTCACGAGCCATCACGGCCCGGGAGTGCGTAAGCTCCTTAGACGCGGCGCCGCTTCGGCGGCCGGCACCCGTTGTGCGGGATGGGCGTGGTGTCGGTGATCGAGATCACCTGGACGCCGCTCGACTGCAGGGAGCGGATCGCCATCTCACGGCCCGAACCCGGGCCTTTGACGAAGACGTCCACCTGGCGCAGCCCGTGCTCCATCGCCTTGCGAGCGGCCGCCTCAGCGGTCACCTGCGCGGCGTAGGGCGTGCTCTTGCGGCTGCCCTTGAAGCCGTTGGAACCGGCGCTCGACCACGAGATCACGTTCCCGGCCGGGTCGGTGAGGGTCACGATGGTGTTGTTGAACGTCGCCTGGATGTAGGCACGCCCTCGGGGGATGTTCTTCCTATCCCTTCGCCGGACGCGCGTCTTTCCCTTGCCGGCACCAGCCGACCGCTTTCGCTCTGACATAGCGTTTCACGCTCCTCCACCGGCGATCAATCGTCGCCGATATCAACAGAGTAACCAGACCTTACCGGTTACTTCTTCTTGCGACCGCCCACAGCGCGGCGGGGACCACGGCGCGTGCGCGCATTGGTGCGCGTGCGCTGACCGCGACACGGCAGGCCGCGGCGATGCCGCATCCCGCGGTAGCACCCGATGTCCATCAGGCGCTTGATGTTCATCGACACCTCGCGGCGGAGGTCACCCTCAACGCGCATCTCTTTGTCGATGATCTCGCGAAGACGATTCAACTCGTCCTCGGTGAGATTCTTGATCCGGGTGTCGGGGCTGACCCGTGCACGCTCCAGCAGCTTCTGGCTGGTGTGCAGGCCGATCCCGTAGATGTAGGTCAGCCCCACCTCTACCCGCTTGTCTCGTGGCAGGTCAATACCGGCGATACGTGCCATCCGCTCTTGCCTCTCCCGATCCGATCGTTACGCTTAACCCTGTCGCTGCTTGTGCCGGGGGTTGGTGCAGATCACGCGGATCACCCCGTGCCGCCGGATGATCCGGCATTTCTCGCAGCGCTTCGTCACCGACGCGGCAACCTTCATCGCTTTCCTCACCTCGCGCCGAACGACGCCATCACGGCGCCAATCGAGCGCCAACCTGTGATTCCCACACGTGAACGCGACGCATGCTGTGGGCATGCGCACGAAGTTGCTATTCTACACCCACCCCCTGTGGTTTCGTCAAGATTTCCCCTCCGTCCGGTCCGATGGCCACCGTGTGCTCAAAATGGGCGGACAGGGAGCCATCGGTGGTGACCACCGTCCACTTGTCCTTGAGGGTGCGTGTCCGTTCAGTCCCAAGGGTGAGCATCGGCTCGATCGCAAGGGTCATCCCCGCACGGAGCAGGACGCCGAACTGGGCCTCGCCGTGGTTGGGCACATGGGGCTCTTCATGCATGGAGCGCCCGATCCCATGTCCGCCGTACTCACGGATGATCCCGTACCCGCCGGCTGAGGCGAATTGCTCCACGGCGTGGCCAATAGCCCCGAGGCGATTGCCGGCCTTGGCCGCCGCGATGGCCAGATAGAGCGAATGCTCGGTGTCGCGCAGGAGCTGAGCCGCCTTCTCGGAGATGTCACCTACCGGGTAGGTCCAAGCGGAATCGCCGTGGAACCCATGAAGGATGGCACCAACATCGACCGCGATGATGTCCCCGCTCTTCAGTGCGCGCTTGCCGGGGATGCCGTGGACGATCTCGTCGTTGATCGAGGCGCAGATGTGACCGGGGAACCCGTGATACCCGAGGAAGGAGGAGGTCGCCCCAAACTCCTTCATGGTGTCCTCGGCCAAGCGATCGAGCTCGATGGTGGTGACACCCGGTTTGATCGTCGCTTTCATCCGGCGATGGATCTCGGCAACAACGGCGCCCGCCGCGCGCATTTTGGCGATCTCATCAGCATTCTTGATGGTGATCGCCATGGCCGAACGACTCCCGCGGCGCGCTACTTGGTTGGGCCGAGAACGGCGGTGATCTTCGCCGTGACCACGTCGATGGGCTGATTTCCATCGATCCGGGTGACGAGATTCCGCGCATCGTAGAAATCGATCAGCGGCGCGGTCGAGCCGAAGTACGCATCGAGGCGCTTGGCGATTGCGTCTGGGGTGTCATCCGCCCGTTGGATCAAGGCGCCGCCACAGGCATCACAGACCCCTTCAACCTTGGGCGGGTTGAAGGTCACGTGGTAGACGGCGTTGCACGACGAGCAGGTGCGGCGACCGGAGAGGCGCTCGACGAGATCCTCGCGGGGAACGTCGATGAGGATCACGGCGTCGATCTTGTCCCCGCGCTCGGCCAGTGCGGCGTCTAGGCGCTGCGCTTGGGCGGCAGTGCGCGGGAAGCCATCGAAGAGAATCCCGGAGACCGGCTCGCCAGCCTTCTTTCGGGCTCCGACCTCGTCGAGCTTTTCCTCGACCAGCGCACAGGTGATGTCATCGGGAACCAACTCGCCGCGATCCATCAGGGCCTTTGCCTGAATGCCGAGTGGGGTCCCCTCGCCGACCGCCTTGCGAAAGAGTTCCCCAGTGGCGACGGAGACGAGTTGGTACGCCGGGATGATGCGCTCTGCCTGGGTGCCCTTGCCAGAGCCCTGCGGTCCCATGAGGATGATGTTCACGTCAACGCACTCCCAAGAGGTCGCTGGGCAGAACCCAGACAAGCGAATGCCGGGGGCGGCGTTCAGCATCGCCGCAAGACCGGTGATGTCCTAGCGGATGAAACCTTCGTAGTTGCGCATCTGCAGCTGGGCCTCGAGCTGGCGCATCGTGTCGATGGCCACGCCGACCACGATCAGCAACGACGTCGCGCTGAGCAGCAGCGAGTTGACCCCGGTGATGGCCGCCGCGATGAACGGCAGGATGGCCACCGCGCCGAGGAACAGCGCGCCGATCAACGTGATCCGATTGAGCACCTTCTGCAGATAGACCGCGGTGTTCTTGCCCGGGCGAACGCCGGGGATGAACGCACCCTGGCGCTGGAGGTTTTCCGGAATCTTCTGCTGCTGGAAGACCACCATCGTGTAGAAGTAGGTGAAGCCGACCACCAGCAGGAAATAGAGCACGTTGTAGAAGAAGCTGTTCGGGCTGAAGAGCATCGAGATGCCACCGGCAAGACTGCGCAGCCAGGGCACACTCGACGTGGACAGGAACTGTGCGATCAGCCCCGGGAAGACCATGATGCTGACCGCGAAGATCAGCGGGATCATGCCGGCAGAGTTGACCTTCAGGGGGATGAAGGTGCTCGTCCCACCGTACTGGCGGTTGCCCCGGACGCGCTTTGCGTAGTGGACCGGGATGCGCCGCTGGCCCTCGTTGATGAGCACGATGCCGACGATGGTCACCAAGGCGATGACGAGGAAGAGCACCGTCCCGATGACATTGTTGGTCATCGAGCTGCCGGTGACCAACGAACCGATCGTGTTCGGGAGGGAGGCAACGATGCCGCCGAAGATGATGATCGAGACACCGTTCCCGATTCCCTGCTCGGTGATCAACTCACCGATCCACACCAAGAGCATGGTGCCGGCGGTGAGCGTGAGCAGGAGCGCGAGCGACGGGATGAACGTTTCGCGGTTGAAGAGCCCGAACCCCTCGAGGAGCGTGCCGCCGTTCGGGCTGGGCTGCCGGCTGAACAGCACAGCCTGCCCGTAGCCTTGGAGGAACGCGAGCGGCACCGTCAACCAGTGGGTGTACTGGTTGATCTTGTTTCTCCCCTGCTGGCCCTCGTTGGACAATTCGTTGAGGGCCGGGATCACCGGGGTCATCAACTGCATGATGATCGACGCCGTGATGTACGGGTACACCCCGAGCGCCACCACCGAGAAGGATGAGAGACCGCTTCCGGAGAAGAGGTTCAGCATCCCGAGAAGATCGTTGTTGTCGACGAACTGCCGCAAGCCCTCGCGGTCAACGCCAGGCACCGGGATCGACGCGATGAATCGGAAGATGATCAGCATCGCGAGCGTGAAGAGAATCCGCTTCCGCAGATCCGGCAGCTTGAACGCGTTGAGGAGAGCCTGCAGCATCGACTAGGCCCCCTTGCCAGCCTTGATCGCCGCTTCAGCTTCCTTGCGAGTCGGACCACCGACCTTGCCGACGCGTGCCCGCTTCAGGTCACGGTTGAGGGCGATGCGCCGGGTGCGCGGGCGGCGGTGCGACCACTCGTCGTGGCGCTCGAGGATGACGACGGACCCGCCGGCAGCCTCGATCTTCGCCTTGGCCGACTCGGAAACCGCGTGGGCGTGAACCTCGACCTTCGCCGAGAGATCCCCGTTGCCGAGCACCTTCACCGGGAAGCGCAGACCGCGGGTGACGCCCGCCGCGTGCAGCGACTCGGGGGTGATCGCGCCGGACCCGGCGAGATCCTGGAGTCGAGCGACGTTCACCACTTCCCAGTCGGGCTTGAAGATGTTGGTGAAGCCGCGCTTGTAGGGCATCCGCTTCTGGATCGGGAGTTGTCCGCCCTCGAATCCGCGGCCGACGCCAGCGTGCGTGCGGGCCTTCTGGCCCTTCTGCCCGCGACCGGCGGTCTTGCCTTTGCCCGACCCCGGACCGCGTCCGACACTGTTCTTGGACGGACGTGATCCTGGTGCCGGCTTCAGATCGTCAAGTGTCAATGCCATGGTTCGTACCCTGCTCCCCCGGTTGGCGCGCGCGCCTTCCGGGAACCCGACGAGGCGACTACTCCGCGCTCGCCAGCTCCTCAACAACCACCAAGTGGCGCACCTTGTTGACCATGCCGCGGATCGACGCATTGTCGACGCGCACCACGGTGTGGTTCAGCCGGCGCAAGCCGAGCGCCTTCACCGTGCGGCCCTGGTCCTTCGGGCGACCGATCGTGCTCTTCACCAAGGTGATGCGGAGCACGCCGTTCGACGACTCGCTCATGATTCCTTACTCCTGGCCCCGGGCTGCACCGGCCTTGCGGCGAAGGGCACCCTGGCGATGGCGACGACGCGCCACCGCGTCTGCCGATTCCAGCTCTTGCAGCGCGGCGAGGGTCGCGCGCACCACGTTGACGGGGTTGTTGCTGCCGAGGGACTTGGACAACACGTCCTTGACCCCAGCCGCCTCGAGCACCGCGCGCGCACCACCGCCGGCGATGACGCCGGTGCCGGGAGCCGCAGGCTTCAGCATGACGCGGGCCGCGCCGAAGCTGGTCTCGACCTGATGCGGGATGGTGGTGCCATCCAGCGGGACGGTGATCATGGCCTTCTTGGCCGCCTCGACGCCCTTGCGGATCGAGTCGGGCACCTCGCCCGCCTTGCCCATACCGGCACCGACCCGACCCTTGCCGTCGCCGACGACGATCAGGCTACCGAAAGCGAACCGCCGACCGCCCTTCGCCACCTTGGCGACGCGGTTGATCTGCACGACTCGCTCTTCGAACTCGCTGCCGCCCTCGTCTTCTGACCGGCGACGTGGGCCGCGGTCTCCGCCGCGGTCTGATCGTTGTCCTCGGTTATCTCGCTCCACGTGTGTTTCCTCCCGCTCGGCGCTCACCGCCGAGGCCAGACGTCTGGGACGACTAGAACTCCAGCCCAGCCTCGCGGGCGCTATCCGCGACCGCCTTAACGCGACCGTGGTAGAGGAATCCACCGCGATCGAACACCACCGCTGTGATGCCGGCGGCCTTGGCGCGCTCGGCGATCACCTTGCCCACCGCAGCCGCGCGGGCCGTCTTGGTCGCGCCGGATCCGGCGGCGTCCTTGACGTCCTGCTCGAGGTCACTCGCGCTGACGAGCGTGTGGCCCTTGGTGTCGTCCACCACCTGCGCATAGATGTGCGCCGACGAGCGGAAGACGTTGAGCCGCGGTCGCACCGGCGTGCCGTTGACCTTCGCGCGAACTCGAACGTGGCGTCGCTTTCGTGGCGACAGTGCCTTTCGGTACTTGAGACGCATCTCGTGACTCCCCGAACTCGCCGGACCGCATCCGGGCTGCTCGCCTCCTGATCATCAGGGGGGATCGGCGACACAACCCAACGGTGACCCGGCACCTCGTCCAGCGCCCGACGTCGAGCGCTGGTTCCGCTACTTCGCCTTGCCAGCCTTGCCGGCCTTGCGGCGGACGACCTCGCCCGCGTAGCGAATCCCCTTGCCCTTGTAGGGTTCCGGCGGGCGAACCCGGCGGATGCGGGCGGCTTCCTCGCCGACCTGCTGCTTGTCGATGCCCATCACGGACACCTTGGTGTTGGCCTCGACGGCGAAGCTGATGCCCGCCGGCGGAACCATCCGCACCGGGTGCGAATAGCCGACCGAGAGGACCAGCGTGCTGCCATCCATGGCGGCACGATACCCGACGCCCTGGATGTCAAGGTTCTTCGTGTAGCCCTCGGTGACGCCGACCACCATGTTGTTGAGCAGCGTCCGGGTGAGGCCGTGCAGCGAGCGGTGGGTCCGCTCATTGTCCGGGCGCTCGACGGAGATGGTGCCGTCCTCATTGACGAGCTTCATGTCCGAGTCGAACTTCTGCGACAGGGTGCCCTTCGGGCCCTTGACCGTCACCGAGTTGTCATCACCGATGGTGATCTCGACGGCCTTGGGAAGGGTGATGGGTTTTCTACCAATACGTGACATCGTCGTACTCCCAGCGTGTCAGCGCGGCGGCGCTAGAACACCGTGCAGAGGACCTCGCCGCCGATGCCGCGTCGGCGCGCCTCGTACCCAGTCAAGACGCCCTGCGGCGTGCTGACGATCGCGATCCCGAGTCCGCTGCGAACGCGGGGAATCTCATCCTTGCCGGCGTACACGCGGAGACCGGGCTTGCTGACCCGCTTGATCTCGCGAATGGTCGGCTTCTTGTCCGGCCCGTAAAGCAGCTTCACCACCAGATTATTCTGGGGCTCCTGCTCGACGACGCGGAAATCCGCGATGTATCCCTCGTCCTTCAGGATCTTGGCGATGGCCACCAGGATCTTGCTGGAGGGCATCGTCGTCTCCGTCTGCCGGGCCATCCCGGCATTCCGGATCCGGGTCAGCATGTCGCTGATAGGATCATTGACGCTCATCGAATCGCTCTCCCTGCCCTTGCCCTACCAGCTCGACTTGGTCACGCCCGGGAGCCGGCCAACCGAAGCCAACTCGCGGAAGCAGATGCGGCAGACACCGAACTTGCGCATGTAGGCGCGGCTGCGTCCACAGGTCTTGCAGCGGTTGACGGCACGCGTCTGGAACTTCGGCTCTCGCTGTGACTTGACGATGAGTGATGTTCTGGCCACTGGCCTTCTCCTTCCTTCTCCGCTGCCGTCTAGCCGCGGCGCTCGGTCTGGGCGAACGGCATCCCCATCAGGGCGAGGAGCCTGCGCCCTTCGGCGTCCGTCTTTGCGGTGGTGACGAAGCTCATCTCCAACCCGCGGGTCTTGTCGATCTTGTCGTAGTCAATCTCCGGGAACGCGATTTGCTCGCGGAGACCGAGGGTGTAGTTGCCGCGTCCGTCGAACGAGTTCGGGGAGACGCCCCGGAAGTCTCGGATGCGGGGCATGGTGATCGCCACCAGGCGATCCAGGAACTCGTACATCTTCGGCCCGCGCAGCGTGACCATCGCGCCGATCGGCATGCCGGCTCGCAGCTTGAACGCGGCGATCGACTTCTTGGCCCGGGTGATCATCGCCTTCTGGCCGGTGACCTGCTCCAGGTCGCCCACCGCGGCGTCGATCGCCTTGGCGTTCGCCACGGCCTCACCAAGGCCGATGTTGACGACGATCTTCTCGATCTTCGGCACCTGCATGATGTTGGCGTAGCCGAATTCTTTCATCAATTGGGGCACCACTTCGTTGTTGTAGCGGTCCTTCAATCGTGGGCTCATCGCTTCCTCATTTCACTCTGGCGTTTCCCGCCTGGTCCGCCGCGTGGGGCGCTCAGGCCGCCGATCCACTTCCTCGTTTTGCCCAACCGGGCTTAGTTCTTCTCATCCGGCCGCGGGACCGTCGCATTGCACTTCTTGCAGTACCGCTCGTTCTTGCCATTGGCATCGGCGCGGACGCCGACGCGGGTCGCCTGCTTGCAGGCCGGGCAGACCAACTTCACCTTGCTGACGTGCAGCGGCGCCTCGACCTTGACCAGGCCGGCCTGCCGCGCGCGACCGCGCTTGATGTGCTTGGTGACGAAGTTCACACCCTCGATCACCACGCGATCGGTTTCCATGTCGTTCACGCGAACGACGCCCGTCTGCCCTTTGTTCTTGCCCGAGGTGACCAGCACCTCATCGCCTCGTCGAATCTTTCGCATCACCATGCTCCCCGGAGTATCCGCAACGTACCGGCTGGTTCCTCGCTAAAGGACTTCCGGAGCCAGCGAGACAATCCGCATGTACTGACGCTCGCGCAGCTCGCGGCCGACCGGGCCGAAGATGCGGGTGCCGCGCGGGTTGCCCTGCGCATTGATCAGCACGGCGGCGTTGTCATCGAATTTGATGTGGCTGCCATCCGGCCGCCCGTATTCCTGCGCCGTCCGCACGATGACCGCGCGCACGACATCGCCCTTCTTGACCCCGGCGTTGGGCTGCGCCTGCTTGACGCTCGCGATGATGGTGTCGCCGACGCTCCCATACTTGCGACCCGAGCCACCGAGGACCCGGATACACAGGAGTTCCTTGGCTCCGCTGTTGTCCGCGACGCGAAGTCGCGTTTCCTGCTGAATCACCTTGCTACCCTCTCACCCGCGCCGCGCGGACTAGATCTGGACGCCGCGCTCGACGATCTCCCGAACGATCCAGCGCTTGCGCTTGGAGAGCGGTCGCGTCTCCTCGATGCGCACGATGTCGCCCGGCTTGCACTCGTTCTGCTCGTCATGGGCAAGGAACTTGTTGGTCCGGGTGATCCGCTTGTGGTACAGGCGGTGGCGGCGCACGTTCTCGACGGCGACGACGACGGTCTTCTCCATCTTGTCGCTGACGACGCGGCCAACCTTCTGGGTCCGCGGCTTCTGCTGGGCGGCGGTGTCGACGACGCCCTCGGTCTGCTCAGGCATGTTGCTTCCTCTCCTGCGCTGCCGTCTTAGGCGGGCGTGAAGCCCTGCTCGTTGAGCAGAGCCCGAATGCTGGCGTCCATACCGCGCTCGGTGCGGATCGTGTGGATGCGCGCAATGTCCTTGCGGATCTGGCGAATCCGGGAGGTCGCGGTGAGCTGGCCGACCGACTCCTGGAACCGGAGGTCGCGCCATTCGCTCTGGAGGCTCTTCAATTCGGCAGCCAGGGCCTCGTCAGACATGGATCGGATCTCAGCGGGCTTCATGCCACCACCTCCGCAGACTCCTCGGCCTCGCTCGCAGCAGGGACCGCGGCGCGCTCGACGAACTTGACGTCCATCGGCATCTTCATCGCCGCGCGGCGCAGGGCTTCCTTGGCCCGATCACGCGGCACGCCGCCGATCTCGAAGAGGATGCGGCCCGGCTTCACCACGGCGACCCAGTACTCCGGGTTGCCCTTGCCGGAGCCCATGCGGGTCTCGGCCGGCTTCTGGGTGACCGGCTTGTCCGGGAAGATGCGGATCCAGGTCTTGCCACCGCGCTTGAGGTAGTTAGTGATGGCGCGGCGAGCCGCCTCGATCTGTCGGCTGTTGACCCACGCCGGCTGGGTGGCTTGCAGGCCGTACTCGCCGAAGGCGATGGTGGCGCCACGGTAGGCGCGCCCCTTCATCCGGCCTTTCATCATCTTGCGGTACTTCGTCCGCTTCGGCATCAACATGGTTCACTCACTCCAGACGTTCCGCCCACAGCCCCGCGACCGTCTCGCCGCGGGTTTCCGGGCTTCCCGCTCAGGCCGTCCCCGAGCGGAACCTTGCGCGACGGCTAGTCGCCCGCCATCGCCGCTGCTTCCGAGGTGATCATCGCCTCGGTCGCCACCTGCCGCTCCGGCATCACTTCACCGCGGTACACCCAGACCTTGACGCCGATGCGGCCGTAGGTCGTGTGGGCGTGCACCACGCCGAAATCGATGTCGGCTCGGAGAGTCTGGCGAGGCACGCGCCCCTCCATCTCCGTGACCGAGCGGCTCATCTCCGCACCGCCGAGGCGGCCCGAGAGGGTGATCTTGACGCCCTTGGCGCCGCGGCGGATCGCCTGCTGCACCGCGTGCTTCATCGCCCGCCGGTAGGACACGCGGCGGGAGATCTGCTCGGCGATGCTCTCAGCAATGAGCCGCGCATCGGTCTCCGGGCTCTTGATCTCCTCGATCTTGAGGTGGACCTTCTTGCCAACGGCCTTCTCGAGCATCCCGCGGATGCGCTCGACGTTGGCACCCTGCTTGCCGATGACGATGCCCGGCTTGCTGGTGTGCAGGGTGACATCCACCTTGTTGGCAGCCCGCTCAAGCTCGATGCGGGAGATGCCGGCGCGCGACAGCTCCTTCATCACGAGCTTGCGGATGAGGAGGTCCTCATGCAGCTGCTCGGTGTAATTCTTCTCGGCG
>JAPOLF010000250.1 GCA_029977305.1 bacterium
CCCGTCTTCCATGCCCATCACGAACGCGGCATCGCGATGCTCCGCTTCTTCGAAGACCACTTCCTGCTCGAGCAGGAGGCCACCATCGGTCTCGGTGATGGTCTCGGTCACCGTGCTGGAGGCGTCGCCCACCTGCTCGAATCGCTCGGTGTATTGAATGCGGTGCGGCTGTTCCATCACGAGATACTCGCCGGAGAAGGCCATCTCCGGGCTCTCGCCGCTGCGGAACACGATCCGCCGCGTCCCGCCCACGCGTGGCTCCGAGACGATCGACACGATGGTGATCCGCTCTGGGCCCCACCACTGCCGGATCAACTCCGGATCCACCAACGCCGCAGCGAGTTGCTCCGCCTTGCCGCGCATCGGCTGCCGGAAGGTGTACCAGCGCTCGCCCGGGGGCAAGTTCAATATCCCTTCGTCGACCATCCTGCCCACTCCGCTATGACCGCCTAACGCTACCGATCGCTGTCACCACCCGGTTTCTTGCCCCATCCACCGGAAGGAGGTCCGCCCGGACCGCGCCGCGGCGCCGACCCCTTGCGCGGCGGGCGCTCGGAACTGCTTTCTTCCTTCTTGGGCCCAACACGCACGCCACCCACCACCGGTGGGCGCCGGGTCGGCGCCTCACGGCGCGGTCGGAATCCGCTGGGGCCACCACTGTAGCCACCGGGACGCCCACCACCCCGCGGAGGAGGAGGACCGCTCGGTCGGGTGTCGCCGCCGCCCTGTTGGGCGATCTCGGCATTCACGGGTCGACCCTTCAGACGGACCGTGCGCATCGCCGCGAGGACCTGCGGCACGAGCTCGCGTGGGATATCGACGAAGGTGTAGGCATCGAAGATGTCGATCGCGCCGATCGCGCGGCCGGGGATGCCCGCCTCGTTGGCGATCGCCCCGACGATGTCCTGCGGTCGCACCCCTTGCACCCGCCCGACGTTGAGGAAGAGGCGCACCATCCCGGCCTCACCCCGCGGCAGTTTCGCCTGCGCCGGGCCGGCCGAGGCGGCGAACACCGCGAGATCGTCCTCCTGCTGCTCGGGGGTCATGGTGCGGCCGGTTTCGTCCGCGTAGAGCTTGAGGATCGCCGCGGCGATCTCGGCGCTGCCGTGCTCGTCGGCGAGATCGTTGACGGTGTCGATGTACTGATCGTAGGCCTCGGGATCCTCGAGCACTGCGAGGATCTGCTGCTTCATCGCCTCGCGGCGGCGTTCCGCCACATCGGCGAGCGTCGGCAAGCGCCGTGCTTCGACGCGTGCCTTGGTGATGCGCTCGATGTTGCGCAGCCAGCGGATCTCCTTCGGGGTGATCAGGGTGATCGCGATGCCCGCCTTGCCGGCGCGGCCGGTGCGACCGATCCGGTGCACATACGCCTCGGCACTGTCGGGGATGTCGTAGTTGAAGACGTGCGAGACATCCGGGATGTCCAAGCCGCGCGCCGCGACATCAGTCGCGATCAGGATGTCGGCTTGCCCGCTGCGGAACCTTCTCATCACACGATCGCGCTGCACTTGCGAGAGGTCGCCGTGCAGCGTCTCCACCGCGTAGCCGCGCGCCATCAGCGACTCGCCGAGTTCATCCACGCCGTTCTTGGTGCGGCAGAAGATCATCGCCAGACTCGGGGTCTCAGCATCGAGGATGCGTGTCAATGCATCCACCTTGCGGGCCCGCGGCACCTCATAGGAGATTTGGCTGATCTGCGGGACGGTCATCTCCTTGCCCGCGACCACGATGTGTTCAGGCCGGTTCATGTGCTGCCGAGCGAGGTCCGCGATGCGCGGGGGCATGGTGGCGGAGAAGAGGGCCGTCTGCCGCTCGGCCGGGGCATGCTCGAGGATCCATTCGATGTCCTCGATGAACCCCATGTCGAGCATCTCGTCCGCCTCGTCGAGGACGAAGAAGCGGAGATTGTCGAGCACCAAGGTGCCGCGCCGCATGTGGTCCATCACGCGCCCCGGCGTGCCGACCACGATCTGGACCCCGCGCTGCAACCCGCGGAACTGCCGCTCGTATGGCTGTCCACCATAGATGGGGAGCGTCTCAACTTCCTTGTGCCGCCCGTACTTGTGGATCGCCTCGGCAACTTGGATTGCGAGTTCGCGCGTCGGGCAGAGAATCAACGCCTGCGGCGCCCGCACCGACGGGTCGATCGCCTCGATGATCGGCAGGCCGAACGCCGCGGTCTTCCCGGAGCCCGTCTGTGCCTGCGCGATGACGTCGCGACGCGCGAGCAACGTCGGGATCGTGCGGACCTGAATGGGGGTGGGTTCCTCGTATCCAACGTCTTTCAGCGCCTGCAACAGCTGCCCACCAAGGCCCAGATCGCTGAACGACAGGGGGGCAGGGTCATCGGCCAGCGGCTTTGCGGTGCGATCAGAATCAGTCATGGTGCTCCCTCGACCATCGGCATCAGGCGCCGGTTCGGGAACGAAGAGTCGTCCTGATGCGCGGCCGCACCGGGAACTGTACTCGCATCGCATGGACCATGCCGTCCGGGCGCCTCGCGTGCAAGACCACGGGTACAATGGCGCCCTCGCATATCGCCACGTTGCAGGAGCACCCACCGATGATCCGACCACTGAATGACCACGACGCCGCCACCATGCCGCTCACCGAGTACGGCCCACTGAAGGCCCCGACAGGTGTCCCCCTCGACGGCCCGATGACGACCAGCGGCGAAGTCTTCTTCCGTCACGACAACGGCCACATCGTCGCCGGCATCTGGGAGGTGACTCCCGGCCGCATGCGGGCAGACTTCGGCGACGACGGCGAGATGGTGCACGTGGTCAAGGGCACGCTGAAGGCGATTCCCGATCAGGGGGAGCCGTTCACGCTCCGCCCCGGCGACACCGCCACCTTCGAGCCACATTGGAAAGGCATCTGGGAACTCGAGACACCGATGCGCAAACTCTTCTGCGTCTTCAATTTCAATCCGGCTGAGTGACGCAGGCGAGGCCTAGGCGGCAACGCGCTTCTTGAGCTCCTGATTGAGGTAGCCCCAAATCGCGGCGAAGGCGATCAGGTGG
>JAPOLF010000251.1 GCA_029977305.1 bacterium
TGCTGATCTGCATCGCGAGCCTGCGATCACCCAGTGGTTGAAAAAACCACCCCCCGGCCCGAAGGCCGAGGGGTGTGAGCTAGGTGCTACACGTAGCACACATTGCTGATGCACTGCATGCCGGGGCAACACGGACCAAACTCGCAAGAGTCGGCGAAATCGCCGCACGTCTTGCAGGCCGATGTCTGGTCATTGGTGTTGAGGTAACAGGCACCGTCGCAACAGGTGTCGGTTTCGCCGCACACGGCACCGGCCTCTACGCAGGTCTCGTCGCCACTGTCTTCCTTCTTCTTCTTCTTCTTCCGGTTGGAGGTCTTGCGGGCGCAGCGGGAGCCGCCGCCATTCTTGAGCCGCTTGGCGATGCATCGGCCGGAGCAGCATTGGGCGCCGTCGGTGCACTCCGAGCCGGTGCTGCGGCAGATGGGTGGCACAGGGACAACCGCATCTGCAGCGGAGATGCCCGCGATGCCGAGCGCTCCAGCGACGAGCGAGGCGATCCCGCCGCGGCGGGTGGTGGTCAGCGCCAAGCGGCGGGTGATCTGGTCGAATGACGACCCGTCCATGATGACTCCTTTCTAGAGAAAAGGATAGCCAGGTGCCCGCGCTGCGGTCCTACGTGGTGGGTCGGATTCCGGGAGACTAGCCGAGTCGACCAAAGCGGTCAAAAGAGACTCCCCCCAGCCCGAAGTCCAGGGGGAGCACATTGCCGCGGACGATCGCGGGAGAAATGGTGACGTGGCGGCTACGTCTGCTGGCACGTGCCGCTGACGCACGTGGCGGATGATCCGTAGCCGCAGCAATCCTGAGGAGAGTTGCAAGATTGTCCGAGGTTGACGCAACACTGCGGTCCCGGGCCACCTCGATATTCGCAGGTATGAGAGTTACAGCATGGCGCGGTTTGTTCATTGCAGTAGTCGTTAACTTCGCCGCAGGTCTTGCACACGGCTGAAGCACTGGAGTTGGGATAGCAGATGAGGTCGGTGCAGCATCCGGCGAGGGGACACGCGTCGCCCTCGGCGATGCAGGTGTCACCACCGCCGCCACCGCCACCGCCTTGGTCGTCCTTCTCCTTTTCTTTCTTCTTGCGGTTGGAGGTCTTTCGAGCACAGCGAGAGGTGCCGTCGCGCTTGACGATGCAACGGCCGGAGCAGCAGGGGAGGCTGTCGCTGCACTCCATGCCGGTGCTGCGGCAGAGCGGTGGCACGGGGACGACCGCCTCGGTGGCGGAGAAGCCGGCGATGCCAAGCGCCCCGGCGACGAGCGCCACCACACCGCCGCGGCGGGAGGTGCTCACCGCCATCCGGCGGCTGATCCGATCGAACGACGATCCGTCCATGGTGCTCCCGATCATCATCAACGTGGCAGCGCAGGCGACGCCCCTGCAGTTGTAGGCAGGCTAGATGAAAAAGGGGTAATTGTCAAAGCATCCATCGTCGGTGATAGCGCCGGGTGCGGATATGCAGCGTAATAGGATCGCGATGATGATGGAGTTGCCAATCGGACTGACCACACATAGCAACGGGTGCGTCGCAAATGATGAGCGGTCCACATGTGGTCCACCTCGTGGCTGATCAGGAGGGTCAGCGTTGGCGGAACATCGATGTCGCCGTGTGGTCAACAGCGCAGGTGTGACCCGGCATGGTGCGGGCGATTGAGGCCGGCGGAACCGCGCCGACGCATCAGGGCCTTGGGTTGCGGAACGCTACGAGACGGGCGCCATCACGCAGGTGTCGGTTCCTTCGTCGCAGACCATGGGATAGCAGCACTTGTCCTGCGACGTGTGGTAGTCGCACGAAGCTTCCAGGACGCCGATACACGTTTCTGCCGCCATGCAGGCGTAGTAAGTGCCGGTCCAGATGCGGGTGGTGCCTTCGCAGCAGCCGAAGTTCGGCGCGTTCTGGGTGTTGTAGGGTGTGGCGCCGGTGTCGGCGACGCAACATGTTGGGATGCCGATCTGGGGATTCACGGTGCACCCGTTGACGACGCCATTGGTGGAGACGCCACAGGCTCCGGCCGGGCAATCGGTGCACGTGGAGAAGATCATGAGGTCGGCACACGGATCGAAGCCGCCGCCGCTCTTCCCGCCGTTGTCCTTGTGCTTCCTGTGGGGACGGCCGCAGCGGAAGCCACCGCCCTGCTTGATGCTCTTGGCGATGCAGCGACCGGAACAGCACTCGTCGCCGGTGGTGCAGTCGCTGCCGGTGCCGCGGCAGGCGAGCTTCTCGTGGCGGCGGTTGGCGCCGCGGTGGGCGTCAGCATCAGCGACGAAGGCGCCCGTGGCGGCGATGCCGAGCATCGCCCGGATGCCGGATCGGCGGGAAGTGGACGAGGCCAGCTTCTTCACCAGTGCATCGAATTGCGCGTTGTCCACGGTGGGATTCCTCTCTGGTCGAGACCTCAGGAGATTCGCGATGTGTGATGAGCATCTCACACCGTGGTGCATGGGACAATGACCAAGAGATCCACCCCTCGACCCGAAGGCCGAGGGGTGGGCATCACACGCGACCGCCTGGGGTCGACGCAGGATCTCTTATTGGAGTTGCTGGCACGTGCCGGATTGGCAGGTGTACCCGGGGCTGCCGTTGTAACCGCAGCAATCGCTGTCGGCCGAGCAGGCTTGGCCCGATGCCACGCAGCAGACGTCAACCAGGTTGGAGATTCCCTGGACGGTCCCGGCGCAGCAGGGAGCCAACGGACTCCAGAAGAAGCCAAGATCGATGCACTCAACACACACGGTGTCGTTGAGAGTCGGGTGGCCCTCGCAGTACAAATCGGCGCAGCAATCTCCTCCGACCTGTCCGTATGGCCAGCAGCCGGGTTCGTCGAGCCCATGGCAAGTAGTTGCTGCTCCGCCGTCCTTCTTGTGGTCCTTCTTGGCTTTCTTCTTGTGGTTGCCGACGCAGCGATACCCGGTGCCGCTGCCGGGCTTGACGCGACAAATGCCGGAGCAGCACTGCTCGCTGGCGGTGCACTCGGACTGGTCGTTGCGGCAGGCGAGTTTCTCGTGGCGCCGACCT
>JAPOLF010000252.1 GCA_029977305.1 bacterium
CCGCACCTCGCTTCGACGCAGTCAGAAGATGAGATGGGGTACACCGCGGACTCGTCGGACGAGTCACACGACGACGGACGCACCGGTGATCTTGGGCCTGAATATGCAGAGGACTTTGAACCGACGTCAGAACGCCGACGACGGGTCATGCGGGATGGCGATGGGAGTGCCACTCGCATGGGGCCAGACGATCCACGGGTACTGCAGCTGTTGCGCGACGTGTGGGGATTCGAAGAGCTGCGAGACGGACAGACCCATGTGATCAACAACATGTTGGCGGGGGTCGACACGCTCGCGATCATGCCGACGGGAGCTGGGAAGTCGTTGACGTTCCAACTGCCGGCGATGCTGCTCGACCGGCCGACGCTGGTGGTGTCGCCGCTGATCGCGTTGATGAAGGATCAACTCGAGCACATTCCGGAGCGTATCCGGGCCCGAGCCGTTGCGCTGAACAGCAGCATGGGGCAGGACGAACAGTCGGCCGTGATGCGCCGCATCCGCGATGGGGAGATCTCCCTGATCTATGTGGCACCTGAGCGGTTTCGGAGTTCATCTTTCGTGCGAATGCTCAACGAGGTCGGGGTGGATCGAGTGGTGATCGACGAGGCGCACTGCATCACCCAGTGGGGCCATGATTTCCGGCCCGATTACCTGTCCATCCCGGCGGTGCTGCCGCTGATCGGGAATCCGCCGATCTTGGCGCTGACCGCGACGGCTTCGAAGGAAACAGCGAAACACATCGAACGCGGGCTCGGGCGCAACTTGAAGGTCGTTCGGAGCAGCAGTTTCCGGCCGAATTTGCGGTATGAGGTGATTCACGCGCCCAACAAAGATCAGAAGATCGAGCAGGTCGTGACACTATGTCGGGAGACGCCGGGCGCGGCGATCGTGTACGTCACGAGCCGGGACGACACGGAGAGGTTTGCTGACGTGTTGCAGCGGGCGGGCGTTGGCGCCCTCCCCTACCACGCCGGGTTGGACAAACCAACGCGATCGCGAAATCAGGAAGCGTTCATGCGCGGATCGGCGCGGGTGATGGTGGCGACAACGGCATTCGGCATGGGTGTCGACAAGCGCGACGTGCGATTGGTGGTGCATGCCGGGCCGTCGGATTCTTTGGAGGCGTACTCCCAGGAGTCGGGACGCGCTGGACGCGACGGGGAGCCGTCGCGGTGCGTCATGTTGGCCAGTCAGCGGGATCGGACGACGCTCTCGAATCGCGCCAAGCGGGGCAAGTTGACCCGAGACGATGTTCGAAGTGTTTACGTGCAACTCAGACAGCGTGCCGGCCAGCAGCGGTGGTTGATGTTGGATCCGTCAACGCTCACGATGCGGCAGCCCGAAGGGTACCGGGAAATGCCGCTCGAGCCGCGGGTGGCGATCACCATTCTGGACGAGGCGGCGCTGGTGCGTCGGCATGCGCTCGCCCCCCGGGAGATCGAGCTTGTGCGGAGTGCTACGGGCACCGAGGAGGCGACCGGGCTCTGGCTTCGGGTCCTCGATTGGCTGGAGGTGACGCCTACCCAGCGGACGGCAGTGATCAACGTGGCGGAGGCATGCACGGACCTCGACATCGCGCCGAGCGAGTTGCTCGCGGCGACGACGACCCAACAGGGATGGCACGTGCGAGAGACCGAGCGTCTGGATTGTCTCGAGATGCTTCCGGAGGTGTCCTCCGATGGGAAGAGCGCGCAGGAACGGATGAATGCGACGGAGACCGCAATCGAACGGCGGGCGGCAGCACGCATCGACGGGATGATCGCGTACCAACAATCGGCGACGTGTCGGCATGTGGTGCTGGGTCGGCATCTGGGCGATGTGCTCGAGCCATGTGGAGAGGTTTGCGACGTCTGCGACCCGCCGACACAGAGCCTTTCCGCACCTCGCGGCGCTTCGTCAGCGTCGACGATGTCGGGAGCGGAGATCGCGCTCGTGGTGGTCGGCATGGTGCGCTCGCTGCGGAATCCGTTGGGTACCACCCGATTGGTGCAGGCCCTGCAAGGGCTTGCGGCGAGTCGCGTCGAGCCCCGAAGCGTGCAGGGATATGGGGCGCTGAGCGATGTCCCGAAATCGCGCATCGAGAGCGTGATCAAGAAGCTGAAGAACGAGGCCGTCTTAGTAGTCGACCCGAGCGACGAGTATCAGGTGATTCGCCCGGGAAGGAGCGCGGCGGGGTTCACGCTGGAGGAGGCGGACCGCCTCTTGGGGGGTTCGCGTGCCTCGGGTGGTGCGGATGCCGCGTTGCTCGAACGGTTGAAGGCGTGGCGGATGATGGCTGCGCGGCGGGATCGGGTGGCGCCGTTTCAAGTGGTGCACGATGCCACGTTGACGCAGATCGCCGAGATGCGGCCCCGTGATGAGGATGAGCTGCTCGAGGTACACGGGATTGGACCGGCAAAGATCGAGAAGTACGGGGCCGAGTTGCTTGCGATCGTCCGCGAGGCGGACTGACGACGTCGGTTTGCTACACTCGCTGAGGTGACAGGGGGGCGGATGGGGCCCGGTGGCCTCCCCGGTCTTCAAAACCGCGTGAGCGTCGGCCAATCCGGCGCTGGTGGGTTCGACTCCCATGCGCCCTCGCCACCATCGCCGAATCCCATCGACCACAAGGAGACATGCTCATGATGCGGAGATTCAAGCGCGCGTGGAGGCTGGTACTCGCGAGCTGGCAGGTGATCCGCGACGAGCCGAGCCTGATGCTCTACCCGGTGCTGTCGCTGATCGCGATGCTGCCGTTCTTCGCGCTGATCCTCGGTGGGATCTTTCTTTTTCTGGGCGACACCGAGAATCCAACAACGGGTCAGGTCATCGGCGCGGTGGTGCTGATGGCCTTGGCGCTGCTGGTGACGGCGTTCATCGGGACCTTCTTCAGCACCGCGCTGTGTGCCAATGCCTTGGCACGCTTGCGTGGGCAGGATCCGACGTTCGGTGACGGGATGCGGGTGGCGTCGTCCCGGTTCGGGGCGATTTTCCAATTCGCCGTGGTGTCGGCAGTGGTC
>JAPOLF010000253.1 GCA_029977305.1 bacterium
GCCTTCGGAGCGGGTGATCGGCGAGACCTATGACGAGATCTTCGGCAAGGTCGACGGCCGCATTTTCGTCGCCACCTTCGCCTCGCTCATCGCGCGCATCCAGCAGGTGATCGACACTGCAGCGAAGCACGGGCGCCTTGTCGCCCCGGTGGGGCGCAGCCTCGAGAACAACGTGCGCATCGCCAAGGAACTCGGGTATCTCTCCGATCCGGAGCGCACCTTGATCGAGGCCCGCGATGCGGCGATGCTCCCCGATGATCGCATCGTCTATGTCCTCACCGGTGCGCAGGGGGAGCCGATGGCCGCCCTCAGCCGCCTCGCGAACGGCGAGCTTCGCGACGTGACCCTCGGTGAGGGTGACACCGTGATCGTCTCCGCCACCCCGATCCCCGGCAACGAGACCGCGGTCTCCCGCGTGATCGACAAACTCTTCCTGGCGGGGGCGGAAGTGATCTATGGGAGACGTGCCTTGGTCCACGTCTCGGGCCATGCCAGCCAAGATGAGCTGCTGCGCATGCTCGAGCTCACGAAGCCGCGCGATGTCGTGCCGACGCACGGGGAGCCGCGCCACATGGTTCTCTACCGCGATATGGCGGTGGAAGCAGGGATCCCCGCTGATCACGTGCACTTCCTGACCAATGGCGATGTCCTGGCAGTGACTCCTGATGCCGTTGCTCGTGACGGCCGGGTTGATGCCGGCGTCGTCTACGTTGATGGCACCACCGTGGGCGAAGTGGGGGACGTTGTCGTGCGCGATCGCCGCGCCCTCGCACGCGACGGGTTCGTGCAGGTCGTGATTGCGGTGGATGATGAGACCGGGGCCGTTGCCGCCGGGCCGGAGATCGTCACCCGCGGATTCGTGCACACGAAGGAATCGAGTGAGCTTATCGAGGCGACCAAGACGAAGATTCTCGATGCCCTCGGCCCCACCCCGGGGCTGAGCCGCGATGACGAAGCCCTGAACCGACAGATCCGCGACACGACCTCGCAGTTTCTCTCCAAGGAAACGGGACGGCGCCCGATGGTGCTGCCGACCGTGCTCCGCGTCTGATCCGATCGATCAGCGGAAGTTGTGCGAGGCGGGAGTGATCTCCCGCAACTGCGAGAGATCGGATGCGGCTCCGACGAGTTCCCGATCCGGTGCCGATGATCGCCCCGCCCGCGCCGCGATGACGTCGATCTCGCGCACCGTCGGGGCTTCCTGCGCGGGGATCGGCAGCACGCCGCTGCGCGCCTGTTCCAGTGCGGTGATCCGTTCCGCCACGAGATTGATCGTGTTGTTCCGTCGCTGCAGGATCCCCTCGATCAGCAGGAATGGCTCGCCGCGCACCACATGCCGCTGCTCGCTGTAGAGATCGGGGAAGACCACCACGTTCACCAAGCCGTGCTCGTCCTCGAGCAGCAGGAAAGTGATCCCGTTCGCGGTGCCGGGGCGCTGCCGACAGACGGTCAGCCCCGCCACCCGGATGCGATACCCATCCGGGATCGTTTGCAGATCCGCTGTGGTGGTCAATCCCTCGGGCAGCCGCTGCCGCAGCAACCCGAGCGGGTGATAGCGCGGTGAGAGCCCCATCGTCGCGTAGTCGGTCGCCATCTGCTCCCATGACCCCATCGGCTTCAACTCCACCATGTCTGCTGCGACCGGCAGGGACAGCGAGAGCTGGGTGCCGGCCTCGCGCACCGTGCGGCCGCCCCCGAACCCCTGTGGACGCGTGAAGAGCCCGAGTTGCCAGAGTGCCTCGCGCCGCCCCAGTCCGAAGGTGTCCGCCGCCCCGACCGCGATCAGGTTCTCCGTCGCCTCGATGCGCATCGGCACCCGTCGCACCAGGTCGGCCAGCGAGCGGAAGGCACCATGCGCGCAGCGCTCCGCCACCAGTCGCTCTGCCGCGTCGGCACCCACATCGGCGACATACCCCAGGCCGATGCGGATCGCCCCGTTCTCCACCGTGCACTCGACATCGCTCCGGTTGAAATCCGGAGACAGGGTGCGGATGCCATGGCGCTTGGCATCGTTCACCAACACGTGCGGCGGATAGAACCCCATCGGTTGGTTGTTCAGCAGCGCACAGGCGAACTCCGCCGGGTAGTAGTGCTTCAGCCACGAGGATTGATAGGAGAGCACCGCGAACGCCGCCGCATGGCATTTCGGGAAGCCGTACTCCGCGAAGCCCAACAGTTTCTCGAAAACCATCCGCGCCGTCTCCGGAGGCACCCCGCGTTCCTCCGCTCCGGCGAGGAACTGCTCCCACATCCTGGTCATCGCCTCGCGGGAGCGTTTGCGGCTCATCGCGCGCCGCAACTGATCCGCCTGCCCCGCACTGAACCCGGCAAGCGCCATCGACACGCCGAGCACCTGCTCCTGGTAGAGGATCACCCCGAGCGTCTCTTTCAGCACCGGTTCCAGCAGCGGGTGGTCGTAGGTCGGTGCGCTTGCGATGCCCCGACGCTGCTCCTCGCGTTGGCGCACGTAGGGATTCACCGCCCCACCGAGGATCGGCCCGGGCCGGACGATCGCCACCTGCACCACCAGATCCTCCAGGCAGCGCGGCTGCGTCCGCAACAGCGTCTGGATCTGCGCCCGGCTCTCGATCTGGAAGGTGCCGATGGTATCCCCGCTGCAGATCATGTCGTAGACCTGCTGGTCGGTGAAATCGACCCGGCTCAGGTCCACCTGTCCCTTGCCGACCCGATCGATCAGCAACAGGCACTCCTCGACCAGCGACAGCATCCCGAGCGCGAGGAAGTCGATCTTCACGAAGCCCGCGTCCTCGCACGAGTCTTTGTCCCATTGGCAGATGAACCGCCCCGGCATCGCGGTCGGCAACACCGGCACCAGCCCGACCAACGGCGCCGAGGAGATGATCATCCCCCCCGGAGTGCTGCGACACGTGCCGCGGGAACCCTGCCAGTTGCTCCGCCAGATCGATCAGGTGGCTCCACGGCGGCAGGTGCATCCGCGAGGCGTAATCCGGCATCTTCGCGAGTTCGGTCCCGAGTT
>JAPOLF010000254.1 GCA_029977305.1 bacterium
CGAACGGCGCACGAACGCCGAATCGATCGGCGAGGATGCCGGCAAAGATCGGCCCGAGGACCATGCCGAAGTCGCTGGTGAGGCGGACCATGCCGACGGCCTTCCCCCCTGCCCCACCGAGCCGGAGCAAGAGATCCCCCGACGCGATATTGGCTGCCGATGCGCCTGCGGCATAGAGCGCCAATGGCAGGACCATGCCCCATGCGGATTGCATGAAGATGGCGGTGAAGACGCCGACCGCCGTGAGCACCATTCCCATGCCGAAGACGGGATACGGACCGATGAGACGTACCAACCGCCCCATTGGGAACGCTCCAAGCAGGTGGACGATGGTGATGACGAGAAGCAATTGGCCAAGCACCTCGGGCGTCGCGCCCACCACCTCAGCAACATAGAGCGGGGCGCCGACCGCCCAGATGCAGTAATTGAGGAAGACGAGGAAGTTGGCGGCCATTGCCAAGACGAGCAGGCCATTGATCCGCATCTTTGGCGCAGCGACGGCGGAGGTACCGTCGGCATCTTCATCGGACGGACCCGGTCGGGAGTGGGCGTTGTGCTGAGGGGCGAACACCCCGATGAGCAAAATGACGGCAGCAATCGCCGCACTCTGGAAGAAAACCGATCGCCACCCGAACGCTCCCGTCAGCAGGCCGCCGATGAGCAGACCGATCGCGCCACCGACGCCCGCCGCGACGTTGAACGAGGCCATAGCTGCCCCACCCGCTGGGCGGACACGCAATAGCGAGAGCAGCCCTGCAGTGGCAAGGAAGGCGACCCCCATGCCCTGCACGGTTCGGGCAGCAAGCAGGGGGACGGCGCTCGGGGAGATGGCCGAGACGAGGGAGCCGAGCAGCACCAGAAGCGCACCAATGCAGATGGTGACCTTTGGACCGCGCTGATCGACCACCCATGCAGCAGGCAGATTGGCGACAAGTCGACCGAAGAAGAAGACTGAGAAGATCATGCCGGTGACGGTCGCGGTGAGGCCGAGATCGTCCCGGATGACTGGTAGCGCGGGCGTCGGTGTGTCGACAGTCCAGTACCCGAGGCAAAGGACCACGATGGTCGCGAGGAAGCCGATCATGGTGGATTGCGCGGGTCTCGTCCCCCCACGCAGGCGCAAACGACTCACCAAGCTCACCCAACACCCGAACGACCACGCACCAATCACGGCGAATGTCCCGCAGCATACCGGGTTGGCCGAGACGGCGTGCAATGGTCCATTTGGTGCCAACACCGACACCACGGCGTATCCTTGGAGTGAGGAGTGCGATGGACCCACAAGCGTCACACCGAACCGAGAACACCGTCCCCGGCACCGGGTTCCCGGTGGTGTCGCTGGTGCGCGATGCCCTGTATGACCGAATTCCGCTCGCAGCACCTGAGTTGGCGATCATCGGGACACGGGCGTTCTTGCGTCTGGAGCGGATTCAGCAACTCGGGTTCGTGTCTCGTGTGTGGCCGGGGGCGCGCCATGCGCGGTTCGACCACTCGATCGGAGTGATGCACCTGACGCGGCAGGCGGTGGCCCATCTGCGATCGACGCCGGAGGGGACGTGGATCACCGACGAGGATGCCTGCGTCACGGTCGCGGCGGCGTTGCTGCACGACATCGGACACTATCCGTTCTCCCACGCGATCGAAGAACTCGGCGACCCGGTGCTGCCGCATGAGGTGGTGGGTGCCGAGCTGGTGCTGGGCAGCGAGATCGCCCCGATTCTGCGCGAGGCGTGGGGGGTGGATCCGGTTAGGGTTGCATCGGTGATCGCGCCGAAGACGGTCGACAAGCTGCACCCGCATGATCGTGTGCTGCGTCAGGTGCTGTCCGGGCCGATCGACATGGACAAACTCGACTATCTGCCGCGAGACGCCCGGGCGTGCAACGTGCCGTACGGAGGGGTGGATACGCCCCGGCTCATCGATGCGCTGAGGCTCGCGGAGATCCCGATGCCGGGCATGGCGAACCACGAGACACGAGTGGTGATCAGCGACAAGGGGATCAGTCCGCTCCACTCGTTGGTGAATGCGCGGCAAGAGATGTTCGACAACGTGTACTGGCACCACACCAACCGGGCGTGCATGGCGATGTTGCTGCGTGCGGTGCAGGAGGCGCTGATCGCCGGCAGCATCACCCCACGGCAGTTGACGGGGCTCGACGACGCGTCGCTGATGCAGACGCTCGCCGATGCCGCGATGCCGGACGCGACGCGACGGTTGACGGCAGCGTTGCGGGATCGGCAGATCCACAAACGGGCAGTGGAAATCAGCACGCGAGCGACGGACCTGCACCGGCGACTGAGCGAGTTGTGGTTCGCCCCGGCGCGGCGACGAGACGTCGAGATGCGGTTGGCGACGAGCGTCGCCGATCTCATCGACCAACCGGTCCCACCGGAGGCGGTGCTGATCGACATCCCCAAGCCGGAGAAGTGGCGGACAGACGTGTGGGTGCGCTTCGATCGCCCGCCCGTTGGGTTCAGCGCAATGATGCCGTGGCGCGAGGTTTCCGGGCTCGAGGACGCGGACTTCAAGCGCTATGAAGATCACCGCCGGATGATCCGGATCGTCGTGGACGAGCGGCACCGCGCGATCGTGCAGGATCACTGGGAGGAGTTGCTGCCTCCTGCCTTGGGGATGGCGCTCTAGGCGCCGGTGACCTTGTAGAGGCCGCCCTTGAGATCGACAACGTAGAGTTCGCCAGTCTCGTCGACGCCGAAGGAACTGATGTTCATGGTGGTGTCGAGAAGCTCGGATGAGGTCCACGTGCCGTCGGCGTTCTGCGTCAGCCCCCAGATCGTGCCCATGCAGTAATCGCCGAAGACGTAGGTTCCTTGGAGCGCGGGGATGGCTTCACCGCGATAGACGTGGCCACCGGTGACGGAGCATCCGTGATCGTGGGTGTAGTCGAAGACGGGCAGCACGAGGCCATCGGAGGAGCAATCGTCCTCGCGGAAGCAAGAGTTGCCTTCCATGGTGCTCCAGCCCATGTTGGCAC
>JAPOLF010000255.1 GCA_029977305.1 bacterium
ACATCGCGTCGATGACCGACCGCTACGCCATCGATCTGTACGAACGCCTTTACGTGCCGCAGAATTGGAATGGGTGATCGGCGACCCGCAGCCGATACCGTGACGTGAGGACCCCGCCGTGGCCAGAGACGCCGTCGCCGACGTGCGCGAGCGCATCGACATCGTCGACCTCGTTCAGCCGTATGTGCAGCTCCGCAAGACCGGACGGTCCTACAAGGGGCTGTGCCCGTTCCATCAGGAACGCACGCCCTCGTTCATCGTCTTCCCCGAGTCCCAGAACTTCCACTGCTTCGGGTGCGGCAAAGGCGGCGACATCTTCAGTTTCTACATGGGCGTCGAGAACGTCGACTTCCGCGAGGCGCTGACGGAACTCGCCCGCAGAGCCGGGGTTGAGCTCGACACCGTCCCTACCGTCGCCCCAGAGGTCGATGCCCACCGGCAGAAACTGCTTGACCTCAACGAGTTGGCAGCGGGCTACTTCGCGAACATTCTGACCAACTCCCCGATCGGGACTGCTGGCCGAAGCGTGGTCGAACAGCGCGGGGTCTCCGCGGAGATGGTGCGCTCGTTCGGCCTCGGATTCGCCCCCGACGCGTGGGACGGCCTGCTGCGATTCTTCACAGAGCGCGGGGTCGACCCTGCCCTCGCCCAGGAGGCGGGCCTGCTCCAAACCCGGGACAGCGGCGGATACTACGACCGATTCCGCAACCGGCTGATGTTCCCGATCCGGAATCGTGATGGACGCACCGTGGGCTTCGGGGCGCGGGCGCTCGGCGACGCGCAGCCCAAGTACCTGAACTCCCCGCAGTCGTCGATCTTCGACAAGAGCAGCCTCGTTTATGGCCTCGACCTCGCCAAGGACGGAATCCGGCAGGCGGACAAGGTCGTGATTGTCGAAGGGTACATGGACGTCATCGCCGCCCATCAATACGGCTACACCAACGTGGTCGCCTGCATGGGAACCGCGGTCACCGAGGCGCAGATCGCGTTGGTGAAGCGTCTCTCGCGCCACATCGTGCTCGCGCTCGATTCCGACAGCGCCGGCCAGTTGGCAACCTTGCGCAGCCTCGAGATGCTGCCGCGCGCACTCGACAGCGAGCAGATCCCGGTGGCGGTGCCGATCGGCGAGCGCGGGTACGTGCCGCGGGCGGTGATCCAGTGGGAAAAGCGGCTGAACGCCGAGATCTCCATCGTGCGGCTCCCCGAGGGAAAGGACCCCGATGACCTCATCCGGCGCGCCCCCGAGCGCTGGCCGGAGGTGGTTTCCACCGCACAGCCGTTCCTCGACTTCCTGATCGAGGGCGTTGCGGGGTCCATCGACACCGGCGACGCTCGCCAGAAAGCAGAAGCGGTTCGCCGCGTCGCCGCCGTGCTGCACGATGTCGGAGACCGCGTGATCCAAGCGCACTATGCCGGGGTGCTCGCCAAGCGCTTGGACCTCCCGGAATCGACCGTGTTCAACGAGGTTCGGCGCGGCACCACTCGCCCCTCCCGACCCGAGCAGAGCGCCTCACCATCGGCTCGTCCGAGTCTCGATGCTTCGATGATCCAACGACGCGCCTCGCAAGAAGATCACGTGATCGCCTTGCTCCTGAAGCATCGCGACATCTGTGGCAACGTCATGGACCAGGTGCCGGCGGACCTGATCATGGATTCGCGCAACCGGGTCCTGCTCGAGGTGATCCGCGATCGCTCGATCCCGCTCACGATGGATCCGGAGAGCATCCTCGCCGGCATCGACGACCTCGTCGCCGACCACGGCGATCGACTGCTTGATTCCCTGCGCGCGACGCCAAGCCAGTACGCGATCCAGATCGAGCGCGACATCCTCCGCGCAGTTGATCGCATGCGCGAGGCGCGGCACCGGGAACAACTCCTCGCGCTGCAGGCGGAGCTCCGCGATGCCGAGGCGTCGGGGGACAAGGACGAGAGCGCCCGCGTCGCCGCGCAACTCGCCGCGCTCGCGGTGGAGCACAAACAGTTCGCGCCACCGACCAGCCCCTACTTTCGGGACACGCGGAGCGATGTCACGCCGTAGGGCTACCGAGGGCGGAGCGCAACGCATCAGCGAGTGCGTCGTCCTGCTCCGGGAGGATCGTGCGCAGATCCACCACGAGGCGATCCTGCTCGATGCGGCCGAAGACACCCGGGGTGCCGACTCGCAGCCTCGCCGCGAGGTGATCGATGCCCGGACCGCTGGCAATCTCGACCGCGACACTCGGTTGGGTCTCGCCGGGCAACGTTCCGCCGCCTACCGTGGACTGCACTTCGGCGATCCCGAGCGCGATGCCGTCGCGGCCGAGTTCAGCACAGAGGCGTTCTGCCCGCACGCGCAACGCTGACGGTTCGGCGGAGATCATGCGCCAGACGGGGATCTTCTCCACGGCTTCACCACGTAGGTAGTGCCGCAGCGTGGCGGCGATACCTGCAAGCGTGGTCTTGTCGGCACGCACCGCCCGAGCGAGCGGATGACGCTCGATCAGCGCGATGAGATCAGCGCGTCCGGCGATCACCCCAGCCTGCGGACCTCCGAGCAGTTTGTCGCCGCTGAACATCACGACATCCACCCCCTGCTCGATGGAGTGGCGCACCGTCGGTTCGGGATCAAGCCCGAAGGGTGCGGTGTCGATCAACGCGCCGCTGCCGAGATCCTCCAGCAACGGCACACCCCGGCGCCGCGCTGCCGTCGCGAGATCAACCACCGACGGCACATGCGTGAATCCCGACACCTTGAAGTTGCTCAGGTGCACTTTGAGGAACGCCGCGACGTCCCCGGGCGCGCGCTCGTAGTCCTCCGCATAGGTGCGGTTCGTGGTGCCGACCTCGGCGAGCACTGCGCCGCTCTGGCGCATCACATCGGGAATCCGGAATCCCCCACCGATCTCGACTGCCTCGACGCGCGAGACCGCCACGGCACGTCCCGAGGCCACGGCGGAGAGCGTCAGGAGCACGGCAGCTGCACAGTTGTTC
>JAPOLF010000256.1 GCA_029977305.1 bacterium
ATCGTCTGCGTGTCATCCGGCGATGCGTCGTCCACCACGATGATCTCGAAAGGCACCAAGATGTTCCCTGGGGATAGCAGGCGATCGAGGCACTGTTTCGTCAGCGCCGCCTGCCCGTGCACCGGGATGATCACCGATACCCGCGGCCGCGTCCGATCCTTCACCAACGGTGACGGTACCGGTCGCCCCTGCAGCACCGGCTTGAGGGCATCCGCCTCGATCTCCTCGTGCCGCGTGCGCCGACAATCAATCTCCGCCAGCAGGGTGCGCGATCCATTCTCCAGTTCCACCTCGAACCGCAGGCGGAACACCGCCCCCATCCCGCTCAGATCGATGAATGAGCGGAATCCACTCCGCTCCGCGCCCTTGACATGGGGATACCCATAGGCGATGTCCGCCCGCCAGAATCCCATCCGGATCTCATCGGTCCGTCCATCCTCCCGCACGATGAACAAGGACTTGATCGGCGTCTCCCCGGCGAGCACCCAGCCCTTCACTTCAACCGTGCTCATCCGATGCCGCGATCGCTGGGACGGCGCATCCAGTTGGAACCCGGACACAATCCGGATCGATGGCCGATAGATTTTGACGGAGGAGATGTCAATCGTTGACATGGGCATTGTCCCGGATGTGACGCCGATCGATCAGTCCCAGTGCATGTCCTTCCCGAGAAGGAGTTCAAGGTCGCGGTTCGCCGGGGCAAATCGCGCGGCGAGCCGCGCCCGGGTCGCCGCGGACATTCCCGCATACGGTCGCTCGTTGTGGGCAACCGCATCGATGCTTCGGACCGCATCCACCCCAAGGAACGAGGCCACCTCATTCACGGTGCTCAGTGGATGCGCATAGAGATCCTCACTCCGCACCACCAAGAGATTGCTGGCTGGCATCACCGCCAGCCACCGACGAAGCTGCTCCGCATAAAGGCCGCGCGTCGCATAGCTGTGATTCTGGTATTCGATCGACGCATACCCCGGATCGTGTTCCAGTCGCTCAAACGCTCCGCGGAGTCGCTCCGATTCGGCCGCCAACGCCTCCTCGAAACTCAGCCATTCCGTCCCGCGCGCCCGCTCGTGGTGGTAGTGCGACAGCGCTCGGTCAATCGGGTTGCGCAGGATCGCAATGAGCTTCGCCCGCGGCAATCGCGCGGCGACCCGTCCCGGTGCGAGCGGGTGGGGGAGATAGTACGGCGTTGCCTCGCCAACTACCGTAGCCACCGGGAGCACCGCCGGGAACTGAGCCCGGTACCACGACCACGGATAGGCCGCGAACGCGGTGAAGTACTTGACTTCCTTTTCGATCGATCCGGTGATCTGCGGATGGGTCGCCAGGTAGCGGAACAGCGAGGTCGATCCCGACCGCTGCGCCCCGATGATCAGGAAATCCGGCCCAGCCCATTCCCCGAGATCGCGGACCGCTTCCGCCGGTGACCCATCCACCGTTCCATGCACCATTCCCAGTGGATGCATCGCACCGTCGGCCGTCAACGCCTGCAGCATCACCGCAAACTCGCCAGTCGCTCCACCCACCGGCACCCACCCGCGAAACCCAGGAGTCACACCTGCCGCAGCAGGAAAATGCGCGAGCACATCAGGGCGCTCCCGTTCCACCGCGATCATCGACCGGCGTCGTCCATCCACCGTCGCCTCGATCGCCACCACCGGAGACGTCCGACCGATCACCCAACCATCGATCTCCAACGCATCACTGTCGGCACGCTGCCCGATCGCCGGTCCGTCGAGATGCCATCCGGCGATGGTCGCATCCGCGATCCGCTCGACGCGGTCCACCCGGATGCTCATGTCGTCACCGGTGCACGATGTCGCTCCCAGCAGATCCCCCATTTTTGCTCGAATGCCGTCTGATTGACGCGGAACACCGAGACGTAGTCGCCGGTCCGCAACAGTTTGCCGATTGACGCATGGTACGCGTGATGGATGAACACCTCCGGTGCCCAGGCGATCTCATGCCCCGCGTTCCGTGCCTGCACCGCGTAATCCTCGTCCTCGAACATCCCGACCGCATACCGCTCGTCCAGCGGCCCGAGTTCCTCATAGAGCGATCGGCGGAACGCGGTGCAGAACATCGCGAGCATCCGGATCGGCACCACCTCGCCCCGATGCTTGCCTGCCCGCTCAGCCGCGAACGCGAGAAACTCGCCATACGTCCGATAGTCGACCGCCACCTCAGCCTCGTTGCAGGTCCTGTTGGTCGACGGCCCCATCAACCCCACTTCGGGATGGCGCTGCATCGCCAGCACCAGCCGCGACAACCAACCCGGAGGCACCATCGTGTCGTTGTTCAGCAGGAGGAAGAGTTCACCGCTCGCGATGGCCATCCCTTGGTTGTTCGCTGGCCCGAATCCGCGGTTGTCGGTGTTGAAGATGGCTCGCACCATCGGGAATCGTCGCGTCATCTCCTGCAGCCATTCCACCGTGCCATCAGTGGATCCGTTGTCCACGAAGATCACCTCGTAGTTCGGGTACTCGGTGTTGGCGAGGATGCTGCCCAGACACAACTTGTTGTACGGCAGGTTGTCGAAACTCAGGACGATGATCGACACCTGCGCAAAACTCGCCCGGATCACCCGATCAAGCGCCGCCCAGCGGGACGGCCAAGAATCCCCCGACGCCCACGCCACCTCCCGCCCGAGCACGATGTCGCCATGCTCGGTCCCGGGTCCGCTCACCGTTCGCCAATCCATCGACGCACGCAGGTCCCGTGCGATGTCAGTCGGAATCTCTCGATCCGAGACCAACACCCCGCCAGGCATCCCGAGGTGGTTCACCAACTCAACCGCCACCGTGGCCGCCTGAGATCCGTCCGGTGCCCCATCTTTGATGCGCACCACCTGCATCGTCGGCGGCAACGCCCCTGTCGGGACCATCCCCTCCGCCGTCGCCACGAGC
>JAPOLF010000257.1 GCA_029977305.1 bacterium
AGATGGCTGTGGAGGAGTTTCGCGCCGAATGCCCCGTTGTCGGTTGCACGCTCCTGCATGAGGCGATCGACGAAGGCGGCGAGGGTGGTGGTGCCCCACTTCTCGGCCCAGAAATTCATCTTGTGGCCGAAGTGCTCGCGGGGATCACCGGCGAGATTGGTGCTGTTGAGGGCCTGCCCGAGGAGGGTGCTGCCGGAGCGCGGCGTGGCGAGCACGAGGTAGGTGGTGGTGATCTCGGGCATCAGATCTCTCAGTCGGTTCGGAGCGGCGGATCGTCAGTGGCTAGCGTAGCGAGGGGCGCATCACTGTCAAGGAAGGGCCGTGATCAGAGCGCGGGGCGACGTTCCGAAACGTCCATGAATGGCATACGCTGCTCGATGGCGAATGCTGCGGTGTAGACGTCGCGATCGCTGAAGGTGCGGCCGACGATCTGAGCACCGGTGGGGACGCCATCGCGCGAGAAACCCGAAGGAATGCTCATGACGGGGTTGCGGCTGCAGATGTTGAACGGAATGGTCATGAGGTGATCAGCGGCGGGCAGGGCACGGGTGGCGAAGCCGTTGGCGCGCGGATCATCGAGGCCAGCCTCTCCCGCCGGCAACGCCGGGATGGCGAGTGTCGGGCAGAGGAGGAGTTGGTAGGACTCGAGAAGGGTGCCGAGAGCGAGGGCAACACGACCCTCGAGATCAATGCCATGGAGGGTGGCGCCATGACCGCCGTAGGACTTGCCGAGTTCGGCGAAGGCGAGGGCGTAGGGCGTCATGACATCGCCGTGGGCAGCGGCGACCTCGGCGATGTAGGCGCCGAAGATCGAGGCGTAATGGATGGCGGCGGCGGTGATGATCTCCTCACGGCTCCAACCGATGGAAACCTCCTCAACCTCGGCACCGGCATCGCGCAGAGCTTGGGCGACGGCATGGGTGTTGGCGCGGACGTCGGGGTCGACATCCCAGCCGTCGAGTTCGATCGACAGGGCAACTTTCCAGCCGCGCACATCGCTGCCGACATCGCTCACGCGTTGGGGGTTGCGGAGGCTGAGATTGTCTCCGGGGTGGACACCGGCGATGGCATCGTGGAAGAGGGCGCAGTCGGCGACGGTACGGGCCATCGGGCCTTCGTGGCTGTACTGGTCGAGGGTGAAGGGCGGTTCCTGCGGCCATGTGCCGAAGGTGGGTTTGTGGCCGACGATGCCGCAGCAAGACGCCGGGATGCGGATGCTGCCGCCGATGTCGGACCCGTTGGCGAGGGTGGTGACGCCGGAAGCAAGGGCCGCACCGGCGCCGCCGGAGGACCCGCCAACGTCGAACCCGGTGTTCCACGGGTTGCGGGTGACTCCGAACGCCTTCGACCACGTGAAGCCGGCGCAGGCGAACTCGGGTTGGGTGGTGCGGGCGTGGATGATGGCACCGCCATCGATCAGGCGCTGGCCGACGGGGTGGGTGTGATCGGCGACCTCGTCCTTGAGGGCGAGCGAGGCTTGGGTGCAGCGTCGGCCGGTGAATGACATCTCTTCTTTGACCGCGAGCGGGATGCCGTCGAGTGGGCCGTGGGGGACACCGCGCACGTGACGGTGCTCACTCTCGCGGGCCTCGGCCATGGCTTCGTCGAAGCGGGGCCAGACAAGGGAGTTGATCGTTGGTTCGGTGACGGAGGCGCGATCAATCACCGCTTCGAGCAGTTCGACCGGCGAGAGGGAGCGGTCGCGGAAGGCGGCGGCGGCATCGACGGCGGAGAGATAGGCGAGATCAGACATCAATTGCCCTCCTGTCAGGCGGCGATCCGGGACATCAACGATCGTAGAAGTGCTGGGCGATGGTCTTTCGCTTCGGCGGATGGCCATCGCGATCGATCTTCTCTTGCAGGTTGATGAAACTGCGCTGGACATAGGTGACGCCGAGATAGCGGAGGGGTTCGGGTTCCCACTCGACGGGTTTGTGGGTGGCCATCGGCAGGCGCGTCAGTGGTGACGGGGTGCCGGTGATCAGATCGGCGAGGACCTGCCCGGAGAGCGCGGCGGTGGCGACCCCACTACCGGTATAGCCACAGGCCATCGCAACCTTGGTGCGCGGATTGAAGCCCATGGTCGGCATCTGGTCGCGGGGCATGCCGAAGACGCCGCCCCACGCGTGGGTGAAGCGGACATCGCCGACCTGCGGGAACCACGTGCGGACGCAGCGGCGCGCATGGGCGAAGACCGATTCGTCGCAATCGAGGGCATCGGTGATCCGGGAGTTGTAGGGATAGCGGGTACGGTAGGGACCGAGGGCGATGCGGCCATCGGCGGTCTTCTGGATGTAGGACCCGGTGAGACCGGAACCACCCACGAGCTCCCGGCCGCTCCAGCCGATCTCGTCCCAGACCGCTTGCGGCAGCGGTTCGGTGATGACCATGTTCGAGGTGAGCGGGATGAGGTGGCGGCGCGTCTTGGCGAGGCGGGCGAGGTAGGCCTCGCCGGCGAGGACGATGGCGCGGGAGGCGCGCACGTCGCCCTTGTCGGTGACGAGGACAGGGGTCTCGCCACCGTGGTAATCGAGGACCCGGGTCTGCTCGTAGATCACCGCACCTTTGCGCTCGACGGCGCGGGCGAGTCCGCGTGCCAGTTTCGCAGGTTGGATCGCGATCGCATCATGTTTCCACATGGAAGCCTGAGCGTTCGGGATGTTGACGCGGCGCTTGGTCTCCGCGGCATCGAGGAATTCGACGTGGTCGCCGTAGCCGATGGCCTGCCACGCGTCATAGCCGGCGCGGACGCGCTCGACCTGGTTCGCGCGATGCTCGCGGTGGATCCCGCGCGAAGGATCACCGCGCGAGCGGCGCTGGCGCACCCTTTTTTTTCCTCCAAAGCCGGCGCGGTGGTCCTCCCGTCCTCCCGGATGACGCC
>JAPOLF010000258.1 GCA_029977305.1 bacterium
CTTCTCCGCGGCGTTGGCGAGGGTGTCGGCCGCGAGGGTGAGTTGGCGGGTGAGGGCTTGGTTGCTCTGGACGTCGCCGGAGGTGAGTTTCTCGAGGCCTTGGAGGGCGAGCAGCAGGGTGCGGCCTTGATCGGTGGAGACACTGACCTCGCTGGTGAGCTCGCCGAGGACGGCTTGCAGTCCGGCGGAGACCGCGCGCAATTCGTGGAGGCCCTGCTGGATCTGTTCGCCGCCGGCACGGAGACCGTTGGCGAAGATGGAGAAGTCATTGAACTCCCGCTCGCGGGCGGCGGCGAGGTGTTCGATGCGGTCCTGCTCAACGCGGAGACGGGTGACAACTTCTTGTGAAGCGCGATCGAAGCGGTCGGCGATGCGCTCCGCGCCGCTGGCGATGGCGGAGGGGCGAGCGGCCTTGTCGAGCGAGAGGATCAGCGAGGCCTCGCCGATGAGGTTGTCGAGGCGGCGGACATTGGCAACGGCGCGGTGCTCGATCTCGTCCTCGCGGGTCTCGCGGCGGCCGTGGGAGAAGAGCGTGAGGGCGATGATGATCGCGAGGAGGACGGCGTCGATGAGGGCGATGAAGGAAAAGGTCGGGGCGAGCGGGCTGGCTTCGCCGCCGAAGCGATTCTCCCAGAGGAGGAGGAAAAGGGCTTCGAGATCTCGTCGGGGTTGGCGGCGATGAAGCGGGCGTAGGCGCGCGAGGCTTCGGCCAGCGCGAACCAGGTCAGGAAGATGGGAACGAGGACGAGGACGTTGCGAATCAGATCGGCTTTGCGAATGATCCCGAGCTGGGCGGCGCCGACGTCGACGCGTGCCTGTTGGAGGGCGATACGCTCGGTGGAGAAGACGCGGCGGAGATCAACCTCGGACCAGCGCATGCGGCCTTCCGGGGTGCGAAGGGCGGCGGCGAGATCGGAGAGGCGGCGGCCGGTTTCCACGTCGAAGGCGCTGACCTCGACGGACTCGGTGGCGATGCGATCGGCGGTGGCGATGGCGCTGGCATCGAGTTGGGCTGCGGCCACGACCTGCCCGGAGGTGGACCACGCCGGATCGCCCGGGGACGAGGGCTGAGACCAGGATCGCGTCGGGTCGTCCACCACACCCCTCCCCGTCATTGGGTTCCGGACCGCGCAGCGCGCGGGTTGCCTCCTCGTCACGGTGCTCGTCAGACTGTACCATCAGGTAGCGCCGTCTACGAACGTACGCTTCGCGGAAGCGACTGGTTTCCCGACGGAATCGGGCGGTGCGCGGACGGTGCGATGGCCACCATCAACGAGATCGATGCAGCGTTCCATGACCCTGCTCGGCGGGCACCAGTGGTGTCGCGTTTGGGTGGGGGCGACATCGCGCGGACCGCGAGCGGCGCGCCGTGGCGGGTGTTGGGGCAGGAGCATGCGATCTACGCGCTGCGGCAGGCCTCGGGGCAGGTGCTCGGGCTGCGGGTGCCGTTGACGGCGGGGGCCGCGTCGGCCGAGCGATTGGCGCACTGGGAGGCGTTGGCGCATGCCGACAGCCTCGCAGGATTGCGGGTGGCGGGTGGACCGTTACCGGCGATGCTGCGGGTCGATCGCGCCGGGGTGCTGTTGACCCCGACGAGCGGGTCGCCGATTCCGACGCCGGTCATCGTGATGGAGTACTTCGGCGGGGGATCGCTGCGGCAAGCGGTGACCGACGCTGTGCAGCGCGGCGATCGCAAGGGGTTGTCACGGCTGGCGCGTCGCATGGCAATGCTCGCATTGGGTTTGGAGCGGGCCGGATTCGACCATGGGAACCTGACGCCGGAAACGGTGATGCTCCGAGAGGACGGGCGGCTCGGTCTGATCGGTTTGGGCGGGGCGTGGTGGCCGGATGCACCGGGCGATGCCCCGCGGGCCAATCGTGATCGCCCGATGACGATGCTGCTCTTCACCGAGTTGCTGGCACTTGCTGCCGAACCCTCCATGCCAAGTGAGGCGCCGTGGCACGGAGCGCTGGTGTTGAGCGAGGCGGACCTGACGCATCCCGATGCCTCCCGCGTGCTCGAGCGGTGGGTCGCGTCGCCCGACCCGCTCGCGGCGGCTGCGGCAGGCACGGTGCGTGACGTCTTCGGGAGAAGGATCGGCGTGCCATCGTTCTCCGATTTCGCGGCGCTGATCGAGGCACAGGCGATCCCGGCGGTGCGCGACGAAGGTGTCGTTGAGGAGACGCCAGCGCCAGTGTTCGAACCGGAGCAGGTCGCGCCGGTGGTGATCGTGCCGACGCCCGAGGAAGCGGCGGCGGCGGCAGATCGGGTGGCGCGCGCGGTGCGACGCCGGGACACCGCCACCGTGGAGGGGTGGTGGGGCACGGCGCGGCATCATCCGACGGCGGGGTTGATCGCGCCGGAGGTGCAAGTGCTGCTCGACACCGACATCGAGCGCGCAACGCAACGTGCCATCGAGAGCAACGATGCGAAGGCAGTCGCCGTGGCGATCGAGCGGGCGGACGCGAACGGGGTGGTGCTCGATCCGACGCTGCGGCGATCAGCGCGGGAACTGCAGCGGCAGGCGGCGGATGCGCAGGCGGTGCGGGTCGCGATCGAGCAGCGGGACGTCGATGCGATCGCGGACCTGGCGGCGATCGGGGCGATCAGTGATGCAGCAGGGCTGACGCATCGCGAGGCGTTGGCGCGCGATCGGGCGCTGGCGTGGCCTCGGCTTGCGCGGGCACTGGCATCGGATGACGACCGGTTGATCCTCGCGGCGTGGGATCCGGCGGTGCTGACCGGGGATCCCTCCATCACCCCGGAGCGCGAGGAGCGGATTCGGCTGGCGCAACAACGGGTGACGTGGCTCGACTATGTGCGGGAGGCGATGCGCGCGGGAGATCGTG
>JAPOLF010000259.1 GCA_029977305.1 bacterium
CCGGATCGGGCTCTTGGCGAGGCGCTCGATCGCCGGGCCGGAGAGCACCGGGTGGATGCACGAGGCGTACACCGCTGATGCGCCGTTGCTCATGCACACCTCGGCCGCCTGGGTGATCGATCCCGCGGTGTCGATCTCATCGTCGACGATGACGACCTGCCGGCCCTCGACGGACCCGATGAGGTTCAAGACTTCGGACTTGTCTTGGTTGCCAATCCGGCGCTTCTCGATGATCGCGAGAGGGGCGTCCAGTGCCTCGGCGAAGTTCCGCGCGCGCTTGGTATTGCCAAGATCCGGCGAGACCACCACCGGATCCGACAATCGCTTGTCCCGGAAATAGCGAGACATGAGACTCATGGCACTCATCTCGTCCACCGGGACGTCGAAGAACCCCTGGATCTGGCCGGCGTGGAGATCAAGCGTGAGCACACGATCCGCTCCGGAGTACCCCACGAGTTTTGCCACCAGGCGCGCAGTGATCGGCACCCGAGGTTGGTCCTTCTTGTCGGTGCGGCCGTAGCCGAAGTAGGGGATCACCGCGGTGACCCGTCCGGCGGAGGCGCGCTTCAGGGTGTCGACCATGATCAGGAGTTCCATGATGGAATCGTTGATCGGGTCGGCAAACGATTGGACGATGAAGACATCGTTCTCGCGGACGCTCTCCATGATCCGCACAAAGGTGTTGTCATTGGAGAACTTGAAGACCTCGGCGCGACCGAGCGGGATGCCGATGTAGTCGCAGACCTCTTGCGCGAGTTCGCGGTTGGAATTCCCGGTGAAGACGGTTAATTGATCGTAGTGCCCTGCCATCGTCGCTCCCGGGGTGTTCGCGTGCGTGATGCGCGGTCGGCGCACCGGGACATCCTACCCACTCCGGCCCGTGCCTGTCGCGGACTAGATCAGCCCGCTGGTCAGCGCGGCGGCAGCCGCTGCTTGCTGCGCCTCCCGCTTGCTCGGGCCGCTTCCGGCGCCGAGAACGGTGTCGCCGATCAACGCCTCCACCGTGAACGTCTGGGCGTGGGCCGGACCCTCGGTCGCTATGGTGCGGTAGCTCGGCCCCTGCCGATAGCGCTCCTGCAGCAACTCTTGCAGGCGGCCCTTGGGATTTGCCCCCAGTTCCGCGCGGGCGATGATGTCATGGGCGTCTCGATCGAGGAACTTCTGGAGGAAGCGTTTCGCCGGCGCCAGACCGCGATCCACGAAGATGGCACCGACTACCGCCTCGAACGCCCCAGCGAGCATGCGGTCCCGCGCGCCATCGCTCGGGCGTTCGCCGTGTCCGAGGTAGAGGCACTCGCCCAGTTGGAGTTCCCGCGCCCATCGGACGAGCGTCTCGGCTCGCACCAACGCGACGCGGTGACGTGTCAGCGTCCCCTCATCCGCATCCGGTTCGCGGTCGTAGACGAACTCCGCGGCGACGGCCCCGAGAATGGCATCGCCGAGGAATTCGAGTCGCTCATTCGTCAGCCGTGGGGCGTGGGCAACATCACCGCCCGCCGAAACCACGTCCTGCATGATCGAGCGGTGGGTCAGCGCGAGCCGGAGGGTGTCCGGATCATGGAACCGGACTCCGATCGCACGCTGCAGCCGTTGCAGGCGCTGCTGATCGGGTTGATCGCCGACCCAATCGGTGGCAACGGGGGTGGGTTCGGGAATGGCCGCATGCGACGCGGCAGCGGCACGCGGGGTCACGACTTGGACGCCTCGCTGATGGCGACTTCCAGATCGACGCCAGCTTCCTTCGCCAGGTCGGTCAGACCGGGCCAATCGATCACCACCCGGTAGGTGTAGTGCATCGGCTCCGTCTCGGCGGTGTGGGATTCGGCGAGCTCGAAACTGACGAGGTAGCGGATCAGCGCGTCGGCCATGGCATTCTCGGTCGGGACACGGTCATCGAGGGTAATGCCATCTGGGCCGGTGGCCCGGGCTTTGGCCGCAAGGACGATGCCCTGCACAAAGGGATCGACGAGCGCCTCGGCTGCTGCCATCTCGCGGGCAGTGGTTTGGGCACGCGCGGCTGAGATGTCGGAGCCCGATTCCGTCGCCGAAGCATTGAGATCGATGTCTCGGATCTCGTCGTCGAGGACAAGGTTCTCGACGATGAAGCCGAGGATAGTGCGAAGGCCTTCGGTCACGTTGGTTGCCTTTCCCGTGGTACAAGCGTTTCTCGTCGAGATTATACGGTTGTCGCTAATCAGGGATGAACGTTCACCTACGCCGGTGGCGTGGGGTTCCGATGCGGTCGGGATACCCTCCTCCGGCGCCTCATTCCTGTTGCCGAGCGGCCCCGCAGCGCGTATAAGACTCCTCGTCCGGCACCGCGCATGCCGCCGGACGGCGTCACCATCGCTGCTTCACCGGGGCGCGTCGCAGCGCACCACCACAGCGATTCACCAGGGAGGCATCACACATGTCTGCGGATCTCACGACGGTGCCGGAACCAACAAAAGAGCAACTCCTGACGATGTACCAGCGGATGATGGAGATCAGGACATTCGAGGATCTTGCTGGCAAGAATTTCGCAGCGGGAATGATCCCGGGATTCGTCCATCTCTACGCTGGTGAGGAGGCGGTGGCCGTCGGGGTGTGTTCGCACCTCACCGACACCGATGTGATCACCTCCACGCACCGTGGACATGGGCACTGCATCGCCAAGGGTGTCGAGATCCCCGGCATGGTTGCCGAGCTGATGGGCAAGTCTACGGGTACCTGCAAGGGCAAGGGCGGGTCGATGCACATCGCCGACGTCGAGCGCGGGATGCTCGGGGCGAACGGGATCGTCGGCGGCGGATTCCCCCTCGCGGTCGGCGCCGGTCTCTCAGCGAAGACCCTCGGCAACGGCGGAGTG
>JAPOLF010000025.1:0-3087 GCA_029977305.1 bacterium
AACAACCCCTCCGGGATCACCCGCAGCTGGAATCGCTCCGACAACTCGGTCGTCCCTTCGATCACATACCGCCCGCACATCGTCCCTGCTCCTCGTGCTCGCTGCCTGCGACGCACTGTCTCCCCACATGCTACCCGCCACGGGTCCCAACCCGCCCCGACCTGCCGCATTGGGCACCTGGTGGTCTCCGATCCAATACCCCGCACGGCCCACGCCACCCGTCGCGCCCGACTGCCGAACCCGCCTCGTCCGTGGGAAACCTTTCGCAGGGGCCGTCCCGTTGTATGGTTGAGGGACGACGCAAAAGCCACAAACCGACATCGACCCCGATCAACCAAACGGAGCACCATCACCACCGTGACGAGGATCGACGATCAACCCAAACCCGCCCACTCGCGACGCCTGGTCGTTGGCGCCGCCGTGGCCGGGACCATTTCCCACGCCATCACCGCCACCCCGATCCACGCCAAGAAGGGCAGGAAACCCTCAATCATCCTCGATGCCACCAAGATCCTCTCCCCCGGTCCGGTGCAGGTGAGTGGCATGAACTTCCCATCTGGGCGAAAGGTCACCATCACCCTCAGTCCCGGTGGTCAGGTCATCGCCACCGCCAAAGCCTCGAAGAAGGGCAAGTTCAAGAAGAACCTCGTCCTCCCCACCGGCGTCCCGACCACCACCGGCACCTACGACGTCATCGCCTCCGCCAAAGGCGGCAGCGCCACTGCCAGCCTGATCATCGGCGTGCCCACCGGCGATCCGGTCGCCCTCGGTATGTTCATCACCGAGGTGCCCACCAACGAGGCCGCCTGGACATCAGTCACCAGCAAGATCGGATGGGACCCGACCATCATCATGTGGTTCCAAGCCTGGGGCGGCACCAACAGCACCCTGAACACCTCGCAACTCGATTGGGTCCGTGCCAGGGGCGCCACCCCGATGATCACCTGGGAATCCTTTGATCCCGCGGGTGGCGTCATCCAACCCGCCTACCGCCTCGACGTCCTCGACACCAACTACGGTGCCTACATCGACACCTGGGCAGCCGGCCTCGCCGCCTGGGGACATCCCGTCTACCTCCGCTGGGGCCACGAAATGAACGGTGACTGGTACCCCTGGGCCGCCTCTGTCAACGGCAACACCGCGGCCGATTACGTCTCCTTCTGGAACACGTTGCGCGGCCGCTTCGCCGCCCAAGGTGCCACCAATGTCCAGTTCGTCTGGTGTCCCAACATCTCCTACACCGGCTCCACCCCGCTTGCCGACGTCTTCCCCGGATCCTCCGCGGTCGATTGGCTCGCCGTCGATGGCTACAACTGGGGGAGCAAACCCGGCTTCGGTGGCTGGAAATCCTTCGCCAACGTCTTTGGCCCAACTCTTGCGCAGTTGAACGTCCTCGCCCCGGGACGTCCGATCCTCATCGGCGAGACCGCCTCCGCCGACGTCGGCGGAGACAAATCCTCGTGGATCGCAGAAGCCTTGCTCGACGCCGTGCCGCTGGCCTATCCGCAGATTCGCGCCTTGGTGTGGTTTGATGAGGACAAGGAGTGCGATTGGCGTGTCAACAGCTCACCTGAGGCCCTCGAATCCTTCGCATCCGCCGTCGCCAACCGCTATTGGCATGCCGACGCCCCGCTCGATGGATCCTGACGACAACCCCGCCGACACCCGCTTCCACGCCCGGGTCGTGGTTGCCGATGACGACCCCGCCATCGCTCGCCTCATGGCCACGCGCATCCGCGCTCTCGGCCACGAGGCGATCGTCGTCCATGACGGCGCCGAGGCCATTCTCGCCGTCGAGCGCGAGGCACCCGATCTCCTCCTCTGCGACATCGCCATGCCCATCAAGGACGGAAACGAGGTCCTCGCCGATCTTCGTGCCAAAGGCGTCGATGTCGCGATCATCATGGCCACCGCCTTCGGATCCGAATACGTGGCCGTGAAGGCGATGCGACTCGGCGCCGATGACTACCTCGGCAAACCATTCGACGGTGCCGAGTTTGACGCGGTGGTCTCTCGAACCCTCGAGTCCCATCGCCTCCGCCGGGAGAACGCCCGCCTCCAATCGGAGCTCAACGCCAAACGCGTCCAACTTGAACGGGAGTTCGCCCGCGCCGCCGAGGTGCAACAACTGCTCTTCCCGAGTGCGCCCCCCGTCATCCCCGGCTGGCAGATCAGCGGCAAGTGCACCCCCGCCCTCGAAGTTGGCGGCGACTTCTACGATTGGCAGGCCCACGGCGACGGATCGCTCTCCTTCACCATCGCCGATGTCATGGGCAAAGGGCTCGCTGCCTCGCTCTTCATGGCCACCGTCCGTGCCGGCCTCCGGGCACTCGGTGACACGCTGCCCGTCGCCGAGACCGTCGCAGCCATCGAGTCTGCCCTCCAACCGGATTTCGATCGCTCCGGTGTCTTCGTCACCATGGTTCACGGCCGCATTGATCTCGCCTCGGGTACCGTCGACCTCGTCGACGTCGGTCACGGCCTCGCCTCCGTCCTCCGCAGCGATGGCCGTCTCCATCGGCTGCCCCTCCCGACCAGCCTCCCCATGGGCATCGACCAGCCACAACGTCGCCCGGTCGCCCACCTCTCGCTCAAGCCCGGCGAGATTCTCGTGCTCCAAAGCGATGGCCTCGAGATCCCCGAAAACGGCAATCTCCTCTCCCATCCGGGGGATCGCGCCACCACCGAATCCATCGCCGACGCTCTCTTTCGCGCCGCCTCCCCGCCCGATCAGTCCGACGACCAAACTCTCCTCGTCGTCCGCCGGACGTAGCCTGCGCTTCCGACCCCATGCGCACGGCATCAGCTCACAACCCACCCGGCTGTGGGTGGGACTTCCGTGCCAGTCCCCGGCAATGCAGGGCGCGGCCGTAACGGTGTAAAGTTCACGCGGTTCGGTGCTCCGGGGTGGGGGGCATCGGGGTCTTGGGGTTAGGGCTGCCGTCGGCATTGGCCGGTTCGGCGGGGCCGGCAGCGTCGCCGCGCCAGGCTGTTGACTGATCTTCAGCGGGCGCGCGCCCCCGGCAGCAAGCCATGAGTGAGTCCGGTCCACAGAAGCCTGATCTCGATGCCATGCGCCAGGCCATT
>JAPOLF010000025.1:3097-14799 GCA_029977305.1 bacterium
TGAACGGGCTGGGAGCCCGTCCACACCACAAGCCAGCCAATCGATCATGCCGCGCTCGCGCTCGTCGCAGTCGGCAGATATCGGTCTGCGTGCGAAACAGGATGCGCGCACGGGTTGGAGTCAGGTCGGATGCCGCCACGCACCGAATACGATCGCGCTGCTCAAGACGCCCGCGCTGCCACCGCAGCCGCGCGCCGCGACGACCGTCTCCTCTCCAAGCAACTGCTCATCCGCGCCCTCATCGTCACCAACCTCGGCCTCGGCCTCTACTACCTGACGTGGCGCTACACCTCGTCCATCAACTGGCAATTCTGGCCGCTGGCCTTCCTCCTCCTTGCCGCCGAGACGTTCAGCTTCATCGACACCTTCCTCCTCGGCACCACCATGTGGCGGTGGCGTCGCCGCACCTCCTCACCCCCGGCACGCGGCGATGAGACCGTCGACGTCTTCATCACCACCTACAACGAACCCGTCGACGTCGTCCGCGCCACCGTGCGCGCCGCCGTCGCCATCCGTCACCCCCATCGGACCTTCGTCCTCGACGATGGCGAGTCCGCCGAACTCCGGGCCATGGCGGAAGAGGAGGGAGCCCACTACATCGTCCGCGGCGATGCGTGGCAGGGCCGCCAACGCCATGCCAAGGCCGGCAACCTCAACAACGCCCTCTACCAGACCGATGGCGCCTTCATCCTCATCCAAGACGCCGACCAGATCCCGCACCCCGCCATCCTCGATCGCACCCTCGGGTATTTCCGCGATCCCTCGGTCGCCTTCGTCCAGACCCCGCAGTGGTTCCGCAACGTCCCCGAGAGCGATCCGTTCGGCAGCCAAGCCCCGCTCTTCTACGGGCCCATCCAAGAGGGCAAAGACGGATGGAACGCCGCCTTCTTCTGCGGCTCCAACGCTGTCCTCCGCCGCGAGGCCCTCGTTCAGGGCGGTATGGTCAATCTGAGTCGCGACCACGAACTCCACATCCGCCGCATGCTCGGCAACACCATTGCCTCCCTCGAGGCCGCCGGTCGCGCCCTGCCCGCCGATGCCCCCCGCGGACAGCGCGAGGTCATCTCCGCCCTCCGCGATCACACCAAGTGGGCCCGCGACGAGATGCGCCGGGGCACCCCGCTCCCTGCGGTCATCAGCGGCTATGAGGACGGCGTCTCCGCTGTCGCCGAACGCGCCCTCGCCAATGCTGCCGCCTCCGGATCGTGGGTGACCGAGTCCCCGCTGACCACCCCCACCGAGGCCTTCCGCGACGACCTGCGCGACCTCTACGCCGGCGGTCCCGCGATGACCCGCCTCGCCGATCGCAAGTCCTCCGCCCTCTCCGCTGTCGCTGCCACCCTGATCCTCATGCACGGCGGGGAGACTGGGAACGACGCCCACGAAATGGCGATGTCCCCCATCGCCACCATCTCCGTCACCGAGGACATGGCCACCGCGATGCGCCTCCACGCCCTCGGCTGGAAATCCGTCTTCCACCCCGAGATCCTCGCCACCGGCCTCGCCCCCGAGGACATCGGCGCCGCCATGAAGCAACGCCTCCGCTGGTCCCAGGGAACACTCCAGGTGATGCTCTCTGAAAACCCCCTCCGCCTCGACGGCCTCAACCTCGGCCAGCGCCTCTCGTACTTCGCCACCATGTGGAGCTACCTCTCCGGCATCCCCACCCTCATCTACCTCCTCGCCCCGGCGCTCTTCCTCCTCTTCGGCTGGACCCCCGTCAGCTCCTACAGCGGCGAGTTCTTCCGCCACCTCATCCCCTACCTGATCGTCAACCAGATCCTCTTCCTGGTGATCGCGAAGGGGCTCCGCACGTGGCGCGGCCAGCAGTACAGCGTTGCCCTCTTCCCGGTCTGGATCAAGGCGATGGTCAGCGCCTTCCGCAGCCACTGGTTCGGCACCGAGCTCTCGTTCCTGGTCACCCCCAAGGCCCGCCAGGAGCGCCAGACGCTCTCCCTCGTCTGGCCGCAGGCGGTGGCCGCAGGCTTGCTCGCCGGTGCCGTGGTCTTCGGGTTGGTCAAGCTCGCCATCGGCGTGGTTGATGACGCCGTCCCGGTGGCAGTGAACGTGCTTTGGGCTGTGTATGATCTTGCTGCGCTGAGTGTTCTCATCGGGGCGCTCCGCCAACGCCCCGGCACCGGCGATGTGCAGCAGCTGCCGGCCTCGGCCGATCTCCCGGTCGCTGCCCCGATCCAGCAAGAAGAGTCGGTGGTCGTCCACGTCTGAGGGGCCCCGCCGGTGAGGTGGCACGATGAGCAAGTCTCCCCCGGGCATTGAAGTCGTCCCCCTGAGCGGACGCCTCGACTACCAGAATGCCCAGGAGGTGCGCCAGCAGCTGCTCGAGCTCGTCTCCTCCGGAAACAACCGCTTGGTGATCGACCTCACCACAGTCGACTTCATCGACAGTTCTGGTCTCGGTGCACTCGTCGGTGGCTTGAAGGCTGCTCGCGCCGCCGGTGGAGGGCTTGTCCTCGCGTCCCCGCAGGATCAGGCCCGCATGGTGCTCGCCCTCACCACCCTTGATCGACTGCTCAAGTACCACCCCACCATCGAGGAGGCCGAAGCTGCCCTCGTCTGATGGAGCCGCGCGCGGGCCGCGCGTCGAGCACCGCGCGAGCGTCTCGGCCTCGGCCGCTGGCGCCTCCGCCCTCCATGCCGCCCTCGCCGCATTCTGGTCTGCCTGCGACGCCCAAGGTGTTCCCGCTGGTCCCTGGCGTGATGCCTTCGCCACCGCCCTCGGGGAGATCGTCGCCAATAGCAGCAAACACGCATGTCAAAGCGCACCCGAGGCGGAGATCTCACTCCTCCTGACCTGCGACCAGCACACCGTGGCCGCCGTCGTGGAAGATCGTTGCCTTCCCTTCACGCGCGGTCTCGATCTCCCGATGCCCATCGCCGACGCCAAACTCGACGTCGCCGAGGAGGGGAGGGGACTTGCCATCGCCCGCGCCCTCCTCGACGAACTCGCCTACCAACGCACGCCCGACGGCACGAACGTCTGGACCCTCAACCTCTCGGTGCCCGCCGCCACGGCGTGATCCCTGCGAGCGGTCTACAATCCCCCGCAACGTGCCGATGAACCACCCAGAGCGGATCCGGCCTTGATGCAGCGGATGACGCGACGACAACTCACCCTTGCTGCAGCCGCGCTCGGCACCCTGTCAGGTGTCGCCCCCGTTCGCGCCGCTGATCCCACCGTCGCCGTCGGCTTTTTCTTCCCCGGCGCCCCCATTCACCGCCCGCAGTTGCTGGAAGCCCTCGCGCTGATCGATCGCTCCCCGGCCTTCTTCTCCTGGTTCATCGCCTGGGCCAATCAGCTCGACGTCACCGCCACCCTGCCGGACTTCGCTGCGCTTGATCTCCTCGCCGATCTCGGCATCACCCCCATGGTCACCTGGGAGCCGTGGGATCCCCTCGCCGGCATCGACCAACCCTTCTTCGCCCCCGAACGCATCGCCGGTGGCCACTTCGACGACTACGTCCGCTATTGGGCCGAAAACGTGGCCGCCTGGGGCAAGCCCATCTACCTCCGCGTCTTCCACGAACTCAATGGCACCTGGTATCCCTGGGGCATCCACAACGACCCCAAGGACATCGTCGACGCCTGGCGCTATCTCCACATGCGTTTCCGCGATGCCGGCGCTCGCAACGTCCGCTGGGTCTGGTGCCTCGACGCCACCCTCGGCGATGCCGACCTCCGCGCCCTGTATCCCGGCGACGCCTACGTCGACTGGCTCGGCCTCGATGTCTACAACTGGGGCGAGGTCCGCCCCGATGTCGGCTGGCGCTCGTTCGGCGAGATCGTCGGGCCCGTCTACGGGGAGGTCGTCTCCATCGCCGACAAGCCACTGATGATCGCCGAGACCGCCTCCGTCGAGGAGGGCGGCGACAAAGCGGAGTGGATCACCACCGCCTACGCCACCCTCACCGAGGCGTTCCCCAAGGTCGCCGCGATCAACTGGTTCAACGATGTCACCAACGGCGCGGACTGGCGCGTCGACACCTCGGCCCCCTCACTCGAGGCCTTCCGCGCCGCCATCGCCGCCCCTGATATGCAGGGACCTCTCACCTAGGCGGATACCTTCGCCTCACGCCCCGGACCACACATCGGCGAGATACCGCCCCTGTGCCGCCAGATCGGCCTGCCATGCAGCAGCCGCTTCCGCGCTCAGCCCACCGTGCGCCATCGCGATCTCGACCAAGGTTTGTCGCACCGCCGGTTCCATCTTCGAGCCGTCACCGCAGACGTAGAAGATGCCCCCGTTCTGCAGCATCTCCCACACCTGCGCCCCAGTCGCACGCAGATCATCCTGCACATAGCGCTTCTCGCCGCTCGTCGGTCGCGAGAATGCCACCTGCAGTGACATCACCCCCGCTTCCGCCCACGCGGTCAGTTCGTCGCGATACAGGAAATCCTGTTCCGGATTCCGGCACCCGAAGAACAGCAGCGCCTGTCCCAGCGACGTCCCGGTCTCAAGCAACGCGGCACGATCCTCGAGGAACCCCATGAATGGCGCCAAGCCTGTCCCCGGCCCGACCATGATGATCGGGGTGGCCGGATCCGTCGGCGGCCGGAACGGCAAGGTCGGCTGCCGCACGTAGCCGTCGATCATGCTCCCCTCCGGATGCCGCGCGAGATACGTCGACGCCACACCCCGATACGTCCCCTGTCCCGATCGCGCCGGCGCATCCACCACCGCGACCGTGAGCGAGCATCGCGCCGGGTCTTCCACCGGCGAAGACGAGATCGAGTAATACCGCACCCGCAACGGATGCAGCATCCCGAGGTAATCGGCGAACGACAACTCCACCGACGGGTACCGCTCCAGCAAATCCAGCACAGACACCCGCTTCGCCAGCACCTCAGCCGGGTACTGCGCGTCGCTTGCCAGCCCCTCGAGCGCCTGCCGATCCGGCGGACATCCCGCCCGCCCCGCGATGTCCGCGACCTGCGATCGCGATGCCACCTCTTGCACATCCACGTACCGGCTGATCAACTCCGCCACCGCGATCGGCTGATCCAGCGGAAGCGTCGGCGCCCCACTCCCGTTACGCGTCACCCTCACATACGCATCCCCGGCGATAGCCCACCGCTGCAGCACGCGCATGACCGAGTCCGGGCTGTTCCGGGGAACAACCCCGAGATGGTCCCCGGTGCGATACGGCATGTCCGGCGGCAAGGCGATCTCGAGATGACGCGTCGACCGATCATCCCCCTGCTGCAATTCCCGATTCTCCAGCACCTTCAACGGTCGCACACGCTCAGCGATCAGCGGATTCACCGGTGCCGGCACGAACTCGAGCGTGTAGAGCGGTCCGGTCGCCGCGGGGGCGGTCGGTGCGGCCTCGCCCAACTCCGCCGCCAGCGCGGCCCACATCCCTTCGAGCCACGACGTGATCGCCGCATCGAAATCCCCGGCGACGTCCCCCTCGCCCCGCGCGAAGAACCGCCGCCCACCATGCGCCGCGAGCGCCTCGTCGAGCAACCGAGGCACCGCTTGATACGTCGACGCCCACTCATGATTCCCGCAGCCGAAGACGGCGTACACCATCCCCGTCGCTGCATCCGCCGGCGTCCCATCCCGCGTGATCCACTCGCAGAACTTCGCCGCGTTGTCTGGCGGCGTTCCGTTGTACGACGCCGTCACCACCACCGTCGGCCCCGCGTCCTTGATCGCATCAATCCGCTCGTCAAGCATCGCCACAGACGGCGCATACCCGCGCTCCGCCGCCTCGTTCGCGATCCGATACGCGAGATCCTCCGTCGATCCGAGATTCGAGCCGTACAACACCAGCAAGGGCGGCCCATCCGACCCGGTCGCAACGGACTGCTGAGCGGCGGATGAGGGCGCGACCGCCTCTGGCGCGCTGAACCCGAACGTGATCCGTCCCTCGCGCGGGATCAACCCGATCCGGAACTCATCGGGCTTGATCGTCAGCGTCTGCTTGATCTTGAACTGATAGTTCTCCGGATCACTGAAACTGAACCGCTGCAGCAGCATGCCGAGCACCAACGCCGCCTCGTGCAGCGCAAACTGCCGCCCGATGCACGCCCGCTGCCCCGTCCCGAACGGCTTGTAGGCGTTCGGTGGCAACTTCGCCTCGAGCTCCGGGGCGAATCGCTCCGGACGGAACGCGTCGACATCGTCCCCCCAGACCGACGGATCGCGATGCAGCAGCGGCGTGATCACTCGGATCACGTCTGTCGGTTCGATCGGCCACGTTCCAGCCAGCAGGTCCGATTGCAACGGCCGCCGCGTGAACCCCGGCGCCGTCGGCCACAGCCGCAGCGTCTCCTTCATCACCATGCTGATGTAGGTGAGGTCGCGCACTTGCTCGTAGGTGGGCAACACGCTCGTGTCGGTGCCGAAAACCCGGTCCGCCTCGGCCTGCGCCTTCGCCAGCACGTCTGGATGCTTCAGCAGGAAGTACACGACGAACGACAGCATCCCGCTCGTCGTCTCATGCCCCGCAATGAGAAAGGTGTTGATTTCGTAGCGGATCGTGACGGGGTCGAGTCCCTCGCCGGTGGTCTTGTCGACCCCGTCGATCATGAGTTGGAGCAGATCCTGCTTGCCTTCACCACCGTTCGCCTCGCGTGTCGCGATCACCTCGTCGACCAGCGCATTCATCTCCGCGACCTTCTTGGTCACGACCTTGTTCTCGAGGAGCTCGTCAGGACTGGCCGCGCCGGTGCTGATCTCCATCGCCGCGTCGAGCACATCGACCATGTTCTGCACATACGGGTGCAGATCCGTCCGATAGAACGAGTTGAACCGGTATCCGAATCCGCACAACCCGATCGTGTCCAGCGTCAGTCGCGTCATGTCCCCCGGGACGTCCACTACCTCGCCCGGATTCGTCCTGCTCCACTTCAGCATCAACTGACTTGCCAGATCGAGCATCGCCGGGTGGTACCGCTCCATCGCCGCATGCCCGAAGGCGGGAAGCAGGATGCGATGCGCGATCCCCCACATCGGCTCGTCCGTGTAGGCGGTGAACAACCCATCCCCGAGTGCGCCGCGCAGCGCGAACAAGCCGTCTGCCAGGGCCTTGTCGAAGCGCTTGTCGTCGCAGACCTCGTTCACATACGGATAGCCCCAAAGGATCAGCGTCCGCTTGGAGAGCCCCTTCACTTCGAAGATCGGCCCCAACTCCCGTCCACGCTCGATGAGCATCTCGGTGACCGACTTGGGCTGCCGCTTCTCTTGCACCCGTTTCAGAACCTTGCGCCCCACGCGGGTCTTGTTCAGCCGCCGCAACATCGGAGGCTGCTCGAACGTCGGCAGCGGCGGTGGGGTGGGGGAGGAAACGGGATCGTGCGCGTCAGACATGGTGCACTCCAAAGACGGAAGAGGTCGTCACACCGCGCCACAGAGGCCGATGCTGCCGTCAGAGGATACCCCTCGCGCGCGTCACCGTGCCGACGAAGTCTCGATCGCCCGGCGCAGATCATTCAGCGGTGCGGCCAGTGCGGCGATTTCGTCATCGCTCGCCCCTTCCGCCCGAGCCGGCCGCACGATCTCCTGCGCGAGATCGGGCACCCACCCGCGCAACACCACCGCCGGCATCGTCGCCTCGACCGCGCACATCCCGCCCACCGGCACGATCGCGCTCTCTCCCCGCTGCAACGACACCTCGACCCCGTGCCCGGTCACCCGAGCCACCCCACCGAGGCACGTCAGCACCTGCGGCGAAGCGATCGGACTCAACCCGAGCAGGTCACCCACGTGCACCGTCAGCCGCTCCAGCGCGAACACCTCGCAGGCCGCCAACAGATCCCGCTGCACGTCGAGCGACGGCATCGGTAACCCCCACGTCGGCTCGGGCACGTACTCCGCCCGCATCGCCCGGATCCCCAGATCCAGATGCAGCTCGCGCGGCTTCCCATACCCGTCGAGCCGTCCCCAGTCCCACAGGCGATAGGTGGTGTTCGTCGGTTGTTGGATCTCGTAAATCATCACGCCGGCACCAAGAGCGTGGATCGTCCCAGCCGGCAGCAGCACCGTTTGCCCGGGCACCGCCGGGATCTCCCGCAGGAACCGCACCATTCCCGGATCGCCGCGCCGCACCCCCGCGACGAAATCCTCCGCGTCGAACCCCGGCTCCAGACCAGCGTAGAGCGTCGCCCCCTCGGTCGCAGCAAGCACGTGCCACGCCTCGGTCTTTCCGGTCACATCCCCATGCTCCCGTGCCAGCAGGTCGTTCGGGTGCAACTGCACGGAAAGATCTTGGGATGCATCGATGAACTTGATCAGGAGCGGAAACACCGCCGCCCCACCGGTGACGGCAAGCCCCCGCTCACCCACGTACAGCGCCGGATTGCTCGCCGCCAGCGCCGCCAGCGTCATTCCCGCAAGCGGTCCCGACGCGACGCGCGACTCCCCGTGGGTGATGTGCACCTCACCCAGCGGCTCCACGGAATCCGCCGGTGCCTCATATCCGAACGTCGCCAGCCGATCACCACCCCACGGCTTCATTTCCAGCCGTGGCGCAACCTTGAACGGCGCCAACTCACTCATCGACCGCCGTCCTCCACGAAGGTGGTTCCCGCAGCGTCGCCCGTCACTCGACGGTCACGTACTCGCTCGCGATCCACCCCTTGCGCCCATCGATCTCCACCCGCGTGTATCCGTCCACCACGGTGTCGAACACCTTCACGGTCGTCCCTGACGGCACGATCGAGATGATCTCCGTGTCGGCCGAGGGGCCCGCCCGGAAGTTCACTTCCTCGATCGTGACCCCAGACCGCGAAGCCACCGCCGTCGCCGTCGGGACCGGAGCCGCCGTCGGTTCCTGTGTCGGGGCAGCGGTCGCCGCCGGCACGTCGATCGGTGCCTCCGTCGCTGCCGCAGCGGGGGTGGCCGTCGCCTCAGCGGCTGCCGCCGTCGGGGCCGCTGCATCCGGCGTCGCCGCAGATTCGCTCGGAGTGCTTGCCGCGGCGCCCATTGCCACCGCGTAGTGCTCCGCCACCCGCTCCGGTGACAGCGCCACGTCATACACCGCGAGGTTGCTCACCGCACCCGTGAAGGCACTCGCCCCATCCGCTCGCGCTCCAACCCGGAACGGCTCGGTGATGTCCGGCAACTGCCGTGTCGCCGCACTCTCGTCCGACAACTCGCCATTCACGAACAGCCGCATCGTGGTGCCATCAAAACTCGCCACCACATGCGACGCCTCCGCCATCACCAGCGGCTCGGTGCTCGACATCAGGTCCGGCGCACCGTCCTGCCATCGCTCGAATCCCACCTTGCCGGTGTCCTTGTTCAAATAGATGACGTACCCCTGTCGCCGACCCTGATCGTCCTTGCCTTCCTTCTGCACGATTCGCGGGTACGGATTCTCAAAGGCGCCGGGCTTCAGCCACAGTTCGATCGTGAACGGCTCCGCCCCCGCGAAATCGAAGTGATCGCCGAAATCGACGAACGACTCCTGCTGCCCATCCAACTCCGCCGCGAGGTCCGGCCCGTTCGGGAACAATCCGGCCGCGCCCAACTTCACGCCCTTGCCGTACGCCCCCTCGACGTCCCCGACTTCGGCCGTGGCGATCGTGTTCTCGGTGTCGTCGAACAACCAGTACCCGACAACCCCGTCTTCCGCCTTCACCATGTCGGCATAACCGGTCGGTTCCTGAGCGGTCACCCCCGCGGCGAGCACGGTCGCGCTCGACACCACGACGGCGAGCAGGGCGGCAAATCGTGAAACGCGCATGCAGTGCCTCCGAAACCTCATGTATCGCTCGTCATCGCCCACGGCACGGACAGGAACTACCCCCCCGAACAGGATGCCGTGTGACTGACTGGCATTGTACGACGCCTCGCCGCCTAGGCGATGCGGCTGCACACCAACGTGTCATCCATCCAGAACGGCGGCAGATACGCGTTCCCGCACGACAGCGGCAACACCTCCGGCGCCAGCACGATCCCCAACTCCCGCTGCATGAACGCCCGCTGCTCCTCTGCCCGCTTCCACATCCACGGGTACTCCCGGGCGATCTGCCCACGCAGGGCCTCGTCCGCGATCATCACCGTGTCTTCGCAGTTGAGCGACATCCCCGCCGGCAACGGCGTCGGGATGATGTCGCACTGGATCATCATCCCGGAGACCAGCACATCCCGGCTGCCATCCCGGATCGGCGTGTTCGACCACTCGTCATAGGAGATCAGGTGTCCCGGATTCAGCGCCGGCCTGACCACCGTCCCCGTCGCCTCCAGCGTCCGGTGCACCGTGTCGAAGATGTCCCCACCCGCGACCCCGATCCCCAACGCCTCATACCACGCCGCCTGCGCCTCGTAGTACGGCCCCACGATGTCCGTCATGAACGAAGCGTCGACCTCCTGCTGCAGCATCCCCGCCCGGCAGCACAGGGACCCCCAGTACCCGATCCCGCAGCTGATCCCGTCCCCCTCGTGCAACACGCGGCCGGTCGCCGATCGCAATCCATTGATCGCGGTCCCGCGCGACGCCGACGCCACGATCGGGTGCATCGAGAACACCTCGCCCTCGAACCCCATCTGCCCCAATGCCTGTCGCTCCGACATCCCCGGCTCCGCCCCGCGCATCACCCGGAACACCGCCTGGCTCGCCCGATCCGCCGCCCACGCGAACTGCGCCGCCTGTGCCGCCGAGATCACCAACCGCTGCCCCCGCGCCGGATCCATCAGCACCGCGGTCACATCCACCGGTGCCGTACCCGTCACTTCCTCCAGGTCATCCACGATCCCCGCCGCGACGAACGCCGGCCGCTGCGGCCGCCCCGTCTCCGCTGGGATCCGGTACTTCCACCCGACAACCCCGACCCGATCTCCGGATTTCATCCCCGCCGCCCGCAGGATCGCGACCAGACTCGCCGCATCCGTGCGGGGCTGACCCATGAGGCCGAACGACTGCGCCAGCACCACCTCGCTCTCGAGGCGCCGCTCCACGATGTGCCCCAGTCCCTCGATCCCGACGATCAGCACCCGGCGTCCCTGCGGCCCCAGCAGCAGCAATGCCTCCTCGAACCGCGGATCGAAGTTCGACAGGTGCAGCAAGTTGGCGTTGTGCTCGCGATCCCCATACACCGCGACCCAATCGACGCCAGCCGCCCCGTACAGCGCGTCCGCCCGCGCCGAATACTCCGCCTCCGGGATCGCTGGCGGATCAACCGGTGCGCCCGGCCCGAACGCCGGAAGCTCAACCCGCCGCAACGTCGTCATTGCTACCTCCATAACCCAGTCAATTCGGGCGTCCTGGCCGCCCAGCGGAGCCCCATGCGGCCGGATTGTCGCATGCGCCCCGCCACCTCACGCCGGTCAGGCGGGGGAGGGGGTGACAAACCGGAACGACCTTGCTATGATCCAAAAGTCCGGGGTCATGTCCGGACTCGGTCTCCGGGAGGGAGTACCGAGGTTGCAACCAGTTTCGGGAGGGTGTCATGGATTTCTTGTTCTTCCAGGAGACCGCGTCTGCGGGTAACGGTGGTGGTGCTGCGGCGTCGGCCAACGGTGGTGCAGTTGCCGCTGGCGACGTTAACAGCGGCAGCAACTCCGGCAGCATGATCTCCGTCGGCCAGGGCGACGACAAGGGCGGCGACCACGGCACGCACGGCGACGTCTCCGTCGACGGTGGCGCCATCGCCAACACCACCAACCTCGGCATGTCCGCCGGTGGTGGCTCCGCGATCGCCGATGCCTCCGGTGGCGACTACAACGTGGCGTTCG
>JAPOLF010000260.1 GCA_029977305.1 bacterium
ATGCCGCGCAGACTCCTCCCCGTCGTCGCCGCCGTCGCCCTCGTGGCGACCACGCTCGCTCCGACATGCGAGGTCCGCGCCGAAACCGCCGACATCACGATCGAAAACGGCACCCCCACCGCCGTCTTCCCCGATGGCATCACCTTCCCGGTCACCGCCATCTCCGATGAAGAGATCACCGATGTCGAGCTCTTCTACCGCCCGCAGTTTCGCGAGACCTGGTCGCTGAGCACCCCAGCGATCGACCCCGCCACCGAGATCACCCTCGACCACGACATCGACCTCCGCGCCGGACAACTCCCCGTCGGCGTCGACATCGAGTACCGCTGGCAGATGACCCAGGCCGACGGCGATGTGATCCAATCCGAGATCGCGAGCGTTCCCTGGGTGGACACCCGCTTTGATTGGGAGACCATCTCCTCCCCGAAAATCAATGTCAGCGCGTACAACGGCAATCCCGAGTTCAACGCCAAGGTCCTCGCGAGCGCCGACGCCACCGTCGCCGACCTCGAATCGCGCCTCGGCTTCACCATCGAGCATCCCATCGACATCTGGGTCTACAGCAACGGCACCGACTTCGACGGCGCCCTCGCCCCCAACAGCGAACCCTGGATTGCCGGTGCGGCCTACTCCAACCTCGGCCTCATTCAGGCCGTCATCCCCACGGGCGACGTCGAGGAGATGGAGCGCGTCGTCCCCCACGAGGTCAGCCACCAAGTCCTCTATCAGGCGACCCAGAATCCCTTCAACGGTCCGCCCTCCTGGTTCGATGAGGGCCTTGCCACCACGGCCGAAATCAAGGTCCCCCGCGAGTACTGGGCCCGTGTCCGTGCCGCTGCCGAGGACGGTCGCCTCGACGACATCGCCTCGCTCAATGGTCAGTTCCCCTATGACACCGACCTCGCCCTTCTTGCCTACGCAGAGAGCTTCTCCATCGTCACCTACATCATCGAGACCTATGGCGAGGAGGGCCTCGTCAACCTGATCGCCGCCTTCGGGGAAGGCATCAGCGTCGAAGACGCCGTCCAGCAGGGTCTCGGCATTTCCCTCGATGATCTCAACACCGCGTGGCAGGCCCAAGCCGGCGAGCAGGCCCAGAACCAACTCAACGCCGTCGCCGGCGGCATGATTCCCTTCGATGACTTCCCCGCTGGAGGCGCACTGCTCGCGAGCGGCACTCTTGTCATCGGCCTCGCCGTGATCACCTCACTCATCCTCGGCCGCCGCAATCGCCGCGATGACGAGGACACCGACGAGGAAGCGTGGTCCGGGCCCCATGGTAGACTCGGCGACGCGTGGGACCCCTCCGCGATCTAGCGCGTGAATCCCGCACAAGAGGTGACTGCGATGCAGTCTTCCCACATCAGTCTCCGCGCCGCGATCGAGGATCCTGCCGCGATCGAGCGCAAGCTCTCGATCAACACCTACAACGTCGATGCCAGCCGCGCCCACATTCGCATCATCGACCACGACGTCTGCCTGCAGTGCACCCGCCAGCAGTGCATCAACTGCTGCCCCGCCAACTGCTACGCCCCCGCCGATGATGGTCGGGTCATTTTTTCCTACGAAGGCTGTGTCGAATGCGGCACCTGCCGCATCGTCTGTCACGAATTCCACAACGTCGAGTGGACCTACCCACGCGGCGGCTTCGGCATCCAGTACCAGTTCGGCTAGCCCGCCATGTACTGGACTGAGCACCATCTCCTCTGCTGCACCGCCTCGCACTGCACCCAGAAGGGTGCCAACGACGTCGTGATGAAACTTCGTCGCGAGGTCCTTCGCCGCGATCTCGGCAACCGCGTCTTCGTCAACACCTGCGGCTCGATCGATCTGTGCGACATCGGCCCCAATCTCGTCGTCTACCCCGAGGGCATCGTCTACGCCGGCGTCCGCGCCTCCGACGTTCCCGAACTCGTCGATGCCATCGCCAACGGCGAGACCGTTGAGCGCCTCGTCCTCGGCCCGGAAACCGCCGCCGAGCAGCAACGCCGGGACTTCTACGCCGCGCTCCTCACCCACGACAACGATGCCACCCGCCAGCAGGCGGAAACCGCCGCTGCGGAACTCGGCTTGCCCGATGGCTGGATCAACGAGCAGGGCCGTCGCGGTTTCCTCGCCACCAAGCCATCCCCGGTCGACGGCATCGAGCGCATCTCCGCCACCACCAAAGCCCTCGATCGCTACCGCTTGCGCGGCTAGCCGCGCACCACCTGACGGAGGAGTCCATCATGGCGAAGGATTCGATGACCTCACGTCGCACCGCCGTCGGCTTTGTGGGCGCTGCGATTGCAGCCGTCCCCGCCGCTGCCCGCGCCGAGGACTCCCCGATCATGGTCGTCTTCCACGTCTCCGACCCCGACCACTGGGCGCCCGCCATCTCGAATCTCTCCCACATCACCGCGGCCTATCCCGAAGGGAAGTTCCGCGTCGTGGTGGATGGCCCGGCGGTGCTCGCCCTGCAAGGGGAGAACCACGTCACCGACGCCCTCGCCCCCATCGCGGAAAAAGGCGTCCTCTTCCAGGTCTGTCCGAATGCGCTCAAGGATCAAGGCGTCCCGGCGGACGGCATGCCCGCATGGGCCGCCACTGATGTGATCGGCGTCCTCGCCCTCTTCGAGGCGCAGCGCGCCGACTTCGCCTACATCAAGCCTTAGGCCACACCCGAGTCCTCGGTCAGCCACGCCCAGAAGCGCGGACTGATCTCGCGGTACACCGCGGTCATCGGCGGCGGATCGAGCAGGCCGAGCAGCATCACCGCCTCCTGCGCCTCAAACCGCCGCTGCGGGTACTCCTCCTCGAACAGGTACGCGTCCAGCAGTCGCGCCCACACCGCCGAGAACCG
>JAPOLF010000261.1 GCA_029977305.1 bacterium
CGACCTCGTTCTCGGCAAGCAGCAGCAAGTGATAGGACTTGCGCTCCCGGGCGCTGGCCGAACCTTCCGCAAGGTAGGCCTCGATGCCGATGATCGGGTGCAAGCCTGCTTTGGAGAGGGACTTGTGCCACTCCATCGCGGCGTACATGACGCCGTGATCCGTGACCGCGAGGTGGTTGATCCCCAACTCCTTGGCACGGGCGACGTACTCATCGGTGCGACCCATGCCGTCCAGGAGGGAAAACTCGGTATGCAGATGCAGGTGGGCAAACTCGGCCACCGGGCGAACTCCTCAGCGTCGCGCACGGTGGACCGGCGCGGGATTCGGGATCTGCGGGATCCCAGGGACCATCAGTGTACCCGGGTGTACGGACAACGCAACGCCGGGTGACGACGAACAAAACAACGCCCCGGTCGTCAGGCGACGACCGGGGCATCGGAGGCATCTGAATTAGGCGGCGACCACCGGAGCACCGGCTGCCTGCTGGTTCTTGGCAGCCAGTCGGGCCTGCTCCGCCAAAAGGCGCAGCACCTGCCGCATGTTGTCGCGGTACTCCATGGGGACGGCCTCGTCCTGGAGCAGATCGAGCACCTCACCGAGGGCCGGCTCATCGGAGAGCAGGCTGGTGACATCACGGGGCAGGAACCCGGCCGATGCCAAGAGCGCGTCTTCCTCGCTCTGCGAGAGCAGCAGCGCCGAGGCCAGTCTCTCCACCGCGTCACGGGTTGGCATGCGTGCGCCGCTCTCGAGGCGGCTGACATAGCTGTGATCGAATTCGGCCCGCTCCGCAAGCTTGCTCTGCGAGACGCGGCGCGCCTCACGAAGCCCCTTCAACTGCATGCCGAATTCCACGTTGCGCTGACCCATCCCACCATCTCCCAGTCCGGCGGCACGACGCCATCCGGTTGTGCTTGCCCTCGAGTCAACTTGCGGGAGACCCGTTGACTCGAAGGTAGCACCCAGTTGCCCGAGGGTCAAGCATCGTGACCGCGAAGCACCGCAACCCGGTACTTCTGTCTGTTCATCCCCGGCAAACGACACCATGCACTCCGTCACCCAACACCACTGTCGTTATGCCATCACCCACTGTCGCCACCGCTGTCGTTTCCATCGGAATCGGCGAACGGACGCGGTGAAACCGGGTGGGGGTATACTGCACAGCGGGACCGGCACAAGGACGAGCCGCCCTCCGCCCACCAATGGCTTGGCAGCTGGGCACGATCAGAGCCGGAAGGTGTGTTCGTGTTGATGAGCGCGGATCCTGTCACAGAAACCCAACTGCTGCGGGGCGCACCAGTGGCGGCGGCCCTGCGAGCACGGTCACTTGCCTCGAGTTCCCTCCTGCGGGACAACCTCGGGGTGGTGCCGACGTTGGTGACACTCCATGTCGGGGCAGACCCGGCCGCACTGGCCTATCGCGGGAGCATCGAACGCTCCATGGCCAAAGCAGGCGTGGAGCATCGTGGGATCACCTTGCCTCCGACGACCAGCGCCGAAGGGCTCATCGACGCCATCGCAGCGCTGAACGCGGACCCATTGGTACACGGGGTCCTCATCCTGATGCCGATGCCGCCCCATCTCAGCCTGGAAATCGCGGCCGAGCACCTCGATCCGATGAAGGATGTGGATGGCGTGACGCCCACCAACGCCGGGCGCCTTCACCTCGGGCTGCCCGCCCTTCGCCCCAGCACGCCCCAAGGTGGCATCGAATTGCTCGATCACTACGGCATCGAGATCGACGGCCGCGACGCGGTCGTCATCGGGCGAAGCAACATCGTCGGCAAGCCGATGGCAACACTGATGACGATGAGGAACGCAACGGTGACCTCTTGCCACCGCAAGACCGTCGATCTGGCACACCACGTGTCACAGGCGGAGGTCGTCGCAGTGGCTGCCGGGTGCCCCGGATTGATCCGCGGGGATATGCTGCGTGAGGGAGCGGTGGTGATCGATTTCGGCATCAACGTGATTGGCGACACGATCATCGGCGATGTCGATGCCGCGTCGGTGATGGGTGTGGCCGCTGCCTACACCCCGGTTCCCGGCGGAACTGGCCCAGTCACGGTGATGGTGCTGGCGAGCAACACGATCGCGGCGGCGTTTGCGTCGCTGGCCTCCCCGGTGGAGGCCGACCGGCGACCTTTGGCACCATCTGAGCTTGATGCGCTGTCCTGACGCTGGTCCGCGCCGAATTGCAGGACCCACGCGGGATGACCGCAGGTAGAGCCGCGTGCTACACTCCTCGCCGCATTGGGGTGTCGTCTAACGGTAGGACACCTGACTCTGGATCAGGCAGTTGGGGTTCGAATCCCTGCACCCCAGCCAATGCGAATCGCCGGCCCCTCGGGGTCGGCGATGTTCATTTCAGCCACCGGATGGGCGAAGCGTGCCGGTGATCGCCTCCGCCACCGGCAATCGCTCGATCAATGAACCGGTCCATTCGTCGGGATCGGTGCCCGTCACGAAAAGCTGCGCCCCGACCGCCTCGAGTTCCTGCTCCATGAGTCCCCGGTGCCGCGCATCGAGTTCCGAGAGCACGTCATCAAGCAATAAGAGCGGCGGTTCCCCGGCGCGCTCCGCCATGAGGGCACATTCGGCGAGTTTCAGCGCCACCACCGCCATCCGTTGCTGCCCTCGGGAGCCGTACACCCCGAGATCGGTTTCGCCGACGAAGCAGCCAATGTCATCCCGATGGGGTCCGACAACCGTGACCCCGCGCCGCACTTCCTCGACGCGACGATCTGTGATGGTCTCTTGCAAGGCTCGGTGAATCCGGGACTGCACCACCTCGATCGACCCGTCGGGCGTCCCCTGCCAATCGCCCGCCAGGGACGGCTGG
>JAPOLF010000262.1 GCA_029977305.1 bacterium
AAGGGCGTCCGCCATGACGCCGAGGTCATCAGGGGTGAGCAGTGGCAAATCGGCGAACAGCACCATCACTTGCTCCGCCCCATGCTGCACCGCGACATCCCTCGCCACATCGAGGGCGTTGTTCAGCCCGGGCCGATGATCCGGTTGAGCCACCGGCATCACCTGTTCCGACGCTTTCACCGCCACCGCCAGCGCATTCGGGTCACCGCTGACCACGACGATCCGCTTCGCCACCCCGCTCCCGGCGATGGCCGTGATGACATGACGCAGCATCCGGATCGTCAATTGTCGGCGCTCGTCCGGAGTGAGATCCCCGGCAAGTCGCGTCTTCCCCTCCGAGAGGGACCGCACCGGAACGACAACCCACAGGCCCTCACCCGTCGTGCTCACCGGATGTCGTCCACCCACGCGAGCATCTCCCGGGCGAAACGCTCCCGATCGGCCGGGCCACCCATCACCGATTGGGTGACGAGCACGCGAAGGCCGAGCTCCCCAATGGGCGCAGCGAGAACGGCGTCGGCGTGATCGATCACCAATGCATCCACCAATCCGGCATACAGCCGCGCGATCCCGAGCGCCGAGACATCGTGTCCGAGCGTCGCCATCATCTTGGCCGCAGGCCCCTTCACCGCGTTGCCGCCGATGATCGGGCTCACCGCCACTTTGAATGCTCGGCTCTGGTCCAACGCACGCTTCATGCCCGGCACCGCGAGGATCGGTCCGACACTCACGAACGGATTCGATGGACACACCACCACGGTCTCCGCGTCGCGCAGTGCGCGGATCGTCGCGGGATGCGCGATCGCATCCTCCACCCCGAGGTAACTCAGGCCGATGACGTCATCCGCCTGCCGCCGCGCGACGAAATACTCTTGAAACTCGAGCGATCCGTCGTCGGTGTGGACGATCGTGGAGACCGGATAATTCGACATCGGCAGGATGTGGCTGCGAATCCCGAGCGCCTGCGCGAGTCCGTGCGTCACGCTGCCGAGGTCCTCGCCGGCGCGCAACCGCGCGGTGCGGAGGACGTGGGTGGCCACATCGCGATCTCCGAGCCGGAACCATGGTGCCTCGCCGAAAGCGGCGATCGCTTGGAGCGTGCGGGTGGTGTCGCCCGCGACACCCCAGCCCTGCACCGGGTCCGAAATCCCGGCCAAGGTGTACATCACCGTATCCAAGTCTGGACAGATACGAAGGCCCAAGAGATCGAAATCATCTGCCGTGTTCACGATCACGGTCAGGGAGTGGGGATCAATGGCGCGCGCGATCCCCTGCGAGAGTTTGGCCCCGCCGACTCCCCCGGCAAGTGCGACGATCACGCTGGCTCACTCCCGAATCCCCGGGCATCCATCCGCTCGATGGTCATGCGCAGGCCGAGGCGCTGCTGCTGGGAGAAGTGCTCGCGCATCATCGCCTGTGCCTCCTCCTCGGTGTGATAGCGGAGGGCGAGGCGTAAGGCATCAGCCTGTGTGGTCTCGGGATCATCGTCAAGGCTCACCCGCCCGTTCAGGGTGAGGTAGCGGTATCCGTCCTCAAAACAGAGCGAGGCACGGCCGTCCCGCCGAAGATTGAGATCTTTCCGACGTCCGGTTGCGGTGTTCATCAGGATCTCGTCGCCGTCCACCACGAACCACATCACCGTTTGCTGGACGCTGCCGTCCGGGTTGACCGTGGCGAGCACGCCGAACCGCGGCTCATCGAGAAATGCACGGATTTCCGGTGTCAGGGAGGGCATCGTTGGTCTCGCTTCATTGGCACGAATCGGCAGGTAGGTCCCGGACTATACTCGCGCAGCAACCCTGTTGTGTCTTCAGTGATACCGAGGCTCTCGTGACGTCACGCCGCGACGATCAACCCCTCGTGCTGGCCATCGATCTCGGCACTTCCTCGGTGCGGGCGCTCGCCTTCGATGCGTCCGGGCGAGCCCTTCCTGACAGTGAGTGCCAATTCCCCTATGCGCTGCAGACCGGCAGCGATGGCAGCGCGGTGGTCGATCCCCTGCTCCTCGCCGACCTCGCGGCTGGCGCGATCGACGGATGCCTCAGCCATCTCGGCGGCCGTGCCGGGGCCATCGCCGCCGTCGGGATGACTTCCTTTTGGCATGGGGTGATGGGCCTCGGACCGGACCACCAACCCCTCACCCCGATGTACTTCTGGGCTGACACCCGCTCCTCCCCCGATGCGGCACTCCTGCGCCGCGAGTTCGACGAACCGGCGATCTTGCAGCGCACCGGTTGCCGTTTCCATTCCTCCTATTGGCCCGCGAAACTGCATTGGCTCAAGCGCACCGATCCCACCACGTTTGCCCGCGTGTCGCGATGGTGCAGTTTCAGTGAATACCTGCTGGGCACCTGGTGTGAGGGTGCGGCCACGGGGGTCTCCATTTCCATGGCCTCCGGCACCGGTCTCCTCGATGTGCACCGCCTGATCTGGGACGAGGAGGCACTGGCGGCCTCCGGTATCTCGCGTGACCTTCTCTCCCCGTTCAGTCCGGATCGTGCGGGGGGAACGCTGCGGCAGGAGCTTTCCCGCCGCTGGCCGGCACTTGCCGGCATCCCGTGGTTCCCCGCGTTGGGAGATGGTGCCTGCGCCAACGTCGGCAGCGGCGCGATCGGGCCGGGAAGGATCGCGATCACCATCGGCACCTCCGGTGCGATGCGATTGGTGCTCCCCGCGCCGCGTGATCGGCGCTGGATTGCGGCACCGGAACTCTGGGCCTACCGCCTCGATGGGGAGTTGGCCGTACTCGGCGGGGCGCTCAGCAATGGCGGCAATCTCGTCGCGTGGATGCGCAACACATTGCAGTTCGACGACCCCGCCGCGATTGAACCGGAGGCTG
>JAPOLF010000263.1 GCA_029977305.1 bacterium
GCCCTGCACCATCCATCAACCGTCACGATGGTGCGGCGCTTCCCCCGGGGCTTCCGGGGCCGAACCACGCCGGTTCGAGGACCATCGCCATGGCCGCTTGCCAGATCCGTTACCGCTTGGAAGGCTCTCACCCGCAGGCCATGATCGTTGAGTGCGACGGCGTCTTGCGCCTCCACACCGAAGGTCTCATCGGCGGCACCACCCCCCAAGCCCGTCTCCTCGCGATCCTCGCTGACCGCGGCTGCGACTGGATCCCGTCTGCCGGGGCCATCGAGGTTGATGTCGCCCGCGACACCGTCCCGTTCCCGGCCGCGCCGTTCGGATTGAAGCCGATCGCTTAGGCGTCGCCGCCCTCCACCCAGTCCCGTGTCAAATACAACCAGAACGCCAGCCCCGCGTGCGCGCCGTACCGCGCGAAGCGTGCCTCGATCGCCCGATCGTCCAATGTCTCGCCACTCAGCCGCGCAAACGTCGGCCTCGTCCACGAATCCAGGATCAGCGGCTGGTACCGTCCGAGCAGCATCATGATGTGCGACGCTGCATAGGGTCCAACCCCCGGTAGCGCAAGTAGCGTCTCACGCACCTCCGCGTCATCCAGCCCAGCGGGATGCCCTGCCAGCAATCGCTCAAGATCGAGTTGGCCCATCGTCGCTCGCTCCGCGATGGTCCTCAGGTACGGCCCGCGATACCCGGCCCGCGCCACGTCGCGATAGAACGCCTCAGGTGCCTCCGCCATCTGTTCCGCCGAGGGGAACGCCCGCCATCCATCGCCGGCATCATCCCCAAGGGTCCCGACGATCGCCCCCACCATGCGCTCCGTCCCCGACCACGCGCAGTTCGTGGTGCAGATGGTCTTCACCACATCCTCGAAGACGCTCGCGCTGCGCATCATCCGACCTGCGCCGTTGGTTATCCATCGGAGGTCGCGATCCTGTCGCACCGATCGGTAAAACCCGGAGAGGTCAACATCGAGGCACAGCATGCGACGCACCATCGCCGCTGTCTGCTCCTCGCTCCGCCCGCTGAGTCGGCGTCCGCTGATCCTCACCAACGCCCCACCCGCATCGTGGGTCGTGATCTCCACCCGCCTCGGTCCCGCTCCGGGGATGACCGCCGCGAACCCGATTGCCGTCCCCTGTGCGTGCCGGCGATTCGGCGGCAATTCGGTCAAACCATGCGACCGCACCGTGCGTCGCAGGCTCACCGGTTCCCCGCCCGGCCCGACCAGCGGCAGGACAAACTGCGACCCCACCACCTACCTCTGAACTTCAACGGGCGTCGGGCGACGTTTCGCCATGACGTACATCCCGATGGCCGCCAGCGTCGCCCCCAGCAACCCGAGGTGCTCATCCAGCAGGGTGTCTTGGTACGCCGTGTTCAGTTCCGTCCCGAAGCGGATGAACGTGAGCCACTCGCCGCCCTCCCAGAGGATTGCGGCAGACGCCCCGAAGGCGATTACCGCCGCGAAAATGCCCCCGGGGCTCAATCGTGATCGCAGCAGCAGCGCCCCAATCCCTGCCGCCAGCAAGAACCAGTTGAGGAAGTGCAAGACATCATCGAACACCGCAACGGTGTCGAACAGATCGAAGATGTTTCCGAGGAGATCCGTCACAAACGGCATCGTGATCAGGGCGTCAGCCAACCATGGAAAGGCGATCTTCCGCTTCGCCCGCACCTGCGCGATCCACCACCCGATCGGCACCAGTAGGACCCCGATGGGATACCCGATCAACCGCGAATCGAATCCTTTGCCCGCATATTGCGGATCACCGAGGTGCAGCCAGATCCAGAGGCAGCACGCGACAAACAGCGCTTTCGCCACCAAATCGAGCGGTCGTGCCCAACGCGGTTCAACGCTCATCGTCACCCTCCGGCGCTCACCCGTGGCCCCGGCCGTGCGGAAACCGGTAGCGCGTGCATTGTAGGAGACATCCCGGGTCTTTCCGGGATGCCGTTATGTCGGTAAAATCCGAACGCATCCCGGTCTTCGGCCATGTGCCGGACCGGCGAAGTCTCGGAACTCATGCGAGAGGAGCAGCACCTCATGGTTCTCAGCCGATACGTAGGCGCCGACGTCAAGCGCAAGGAAGATCCCCGACTGATCACCGGTTCGTCGTTGTACGTTGACGACCTCCAACTCCCGGGCATGGTGCACGTCGCCATCGTCCGCAGCCCGTACCCCCACGCGAAGATCAAGGGCATCGACTTCAGTGCCGCCAAGGCCATGCCGGGCGTCCTCCTCACCCTCTCCGGTGATGACCTCGCTGAGTTCTGTGGCCCGATCGGCGCCATGGCGCACGCCGAGGGTGACCCCGGCAAGGTCCAGCACGTCGAAGAAATCACCGCCAGCATGATCAGCGCGCCGGATGTCTGGGCCGTTGCCCGCGATCGCGCCCGCAACGTCGGCGAGGCGGTCGCTGTCGTCGTCGCCGAGTCCCGCTACCAAGCGGAAGACGCCGCCGCCGCGGTCGACGACGCCTCCGAACCCGTCGACGACACCTTCGCGCGGTGGCGCGAGGAGGCGGAGGCGGAGCGAGACGCGAAGGCGATTGAGCGCGAGCGGAGGCACGCAGAGGCCAGGCGCGAGCAGGAGGCGGCGGAGGCGGCGGTGCGCGCAGAGCCAGTCGTCGCGGCCACCGCTGGCGCCGAGCTCGCGGCTGCTCTCTCTGCACTCGGTGCGGGCAGCGGCTCGGGCGGTGGCGCGGGCGGTGGCGCGGAAAGTGGGGCAAAGGCCAGCATGAAATGCCTTGGCGGTGAGGCGCCTGCCTAGGATCGTCCCTCGAGATGGTTTCTGCAGAGCTCGAAGCTGCAGACCCATGCGATCGTCCGGTT
>JAPOLF010000264.1 GCA_029977305.1 bacterium
GATCGAGCTCGCGGCACGCGTCGTCGCGTTGGAGCATGAGGCTCCGGCTGCGCGGGTGCAGCTGGTGGGCCACAGCTCCGGCAGCTTTGTGATGGCGATGCTGGCGGCGGAACTGCGCCGTCAGCCTGGCTTCGAGGCTGCGCTGGCGCCCCGCGTCAGCCTGCTGAGCCTGGGTCAGAACCTGGGCAATCTGGGGGTGTACAAGAGCGCTTCGGCCTTTCACGACGACCTGCGCACCCTGGCCGTGGTGCCCCGCCTCCCTTGGCGCGACATCACCTCGCGCGAAGACTACCTTTGCTTTGCCGGGGTCGACCCCTACCGCAGCTGCCGCATCGCAATCGAGCCGCCTGCGTACCCCGAGCTGCAGCTGATCCAGCTGGCTCAGCGCCTTGGCCTTCGCCGCTGGGGAGCCTTGATCACCAACCAATTCCCCCTGCATTTCGAGTACCTGCACACCGCGTCACCCGAGCGCCAGGGGGGCTTTGACTACTTCGAGGAACTGCTGGGAGAGCGGTCATGAGCGAGCGCGAAGGTCTGCAACCGCGCGGCGGGCCAAAGGCCCGCGGCCCACAGGTTTGGGCACCATCGAATCGATCGCCCGGAGCGATGGGCCTCGTGCGCCTCACGAAGGCCTCACGCGCCACAAAGGCATCGTGGGATCAGCTGGGCCTCATGGGGGCCAATGGGCCTACTGCGCCCCATGAGGCCTCATCCGCACCACGGTCCTCATGGAACCATGGACCAAACGGGCGGTTCGTGTGTTGCCATCCGCATGTGACATCGGTCCGAGGCCGAAGCACGTGCGACCCGTTCCACGGCGAGCGCCCCGATCGCCGCCGAAGGCCGCCGAGAGCCTCGCGTTTCGACCGGCGCCAGGAGCTCTCACTGATCATCGAGGCCACCGTCGCTGCGGCTCCCGCGGGCGGCTCAATGACCGGGGAATCTGACCGCTCGTTAGAGTGAATGCGGCATGCTCGAAGCGTTTCTTTCACTCGCCGTCATCGTCCTGATCGGCAACTCGCTGGGGCGGCTGTTTCCGGGCTGGAACATCGATGAGTTCCGCAAGTCGATCACCCGGATCGTCCTCTTCTTTCTCCTGCCTGCCCTCATCTTCGACGTCATCTACCACTGCAATCTCGAGGGCGTGCTCTTCGAGGTGCCAGCCTGCGCGATTGCCGGCATTGTCGGCGGTCTGATCCTCGGGCTCGCCGCATTCCACTGGATGCCCCTCGATCGCAGGGCGAAGGGTGCGCTCATCTTGGCGTGCTCATTCGCCAACGTGCTCTACCTCGGACTTCCCCTGCTGCAGGGAGTCTTCCGCGATCCCACGATCCACATCGAGAAGGTCGCGATCCTCTCCCAGGTGACGCATGTACCGTTGAGCCTGACCTTCGGCGCGCTGCTGGCCATGTGCTACAGCGATCAGCGGGGAGGAACCCTCCGAGCAAGCCTCAAGGAGATCGCCCGATTTCCTCCCCTCTGGGCACTGGCGGCGGCACTGATCTGCAAGTACCTCGAGGTTCCCGTTCCGGGGTTCGTCCTGCGCACCGCCGAGGTGCTCGGCGAGTCGGTGCCGGGACTGATGGTGCTCTCTCTCGGCATGGCGATTCGGATCGAACGAATCGACCGACTGTCTCCGCTCCTGGTCGTGAGCGGCATCAAGCTGGTGGTCTGCCCGGTGATCGTCTTCCTTGTCGCGGGTCTGCTGGCGATGAAGGAGCCGTACCACGAGGCCGTCACCCTCGAGGGCGGGATGCCCAGTCAGCTGCTGGCGATCGCAATTGCAGATCGCTACAACCTCGACAGTCAGATCCTCGCACGCGCGATCGTCGTCACGACCCTGCTCTCGTTCGCCACCATTCCCCTGGTGCGGTGGATGCTGTTCTAGGGTCGACCAAGAACGCCCCGCCCCCGCGTTCACCGCGAGTCCAGCGGCCGTCGGCGACCGACGCGAGACCGTCCAGAAAGACGGGTGCTCTCGCCGCATCGAGAGTCCGCCATTCACCCCGATGGTTCACGCCGACCGCGGTGCTTGCGTGAAACGATCGTCGTCCGCCGGAGTCGCGGAGCGCCGGACTCCGGCGGTTCAGGCTCACGAGGAACCTTGGCAGTCCGGATCACAACCACCACCTGCCCGCATGGAGAATCAAGGGGCCGAACGAATGAAGTTCCGTGATCCCACGGTCGAGGCTCAGGGGCATCCGCGGCTCGGCCGATGGGAAACGGCGGAAGTTGAGTGATTCTCAATTGACTTGGAGTTCTCGACAAATACGTTTCGGTCGTCAGGGACCGGTGCGAGCACCGTCCGGCGGATGATTCACTGATTCCATGCCAGGAGCCGCGATGTTGGAGTTCACGAGTGCACCCCGCCATTCGCTTGTCTTGACGGTCTCACTGCTGCTAGCGACCTCCATCGCTGCCGCTCCGCCGGGCGACCAACGCCCGGCCAGCGGTGACCGAGGAGCTTCTCGGACCCCTGAATTGCAGCGAGAGTCGGCGAAGGTGTCCGCTCGCACTCGCGCCGCCGACGCACCACCGCCGCTTGAGGTCGCGCCCAATCAGGGCGTGACGCCGGCTGGACTTCCATCGTGGATCGTGATGCTCGCGATGCGGCCCGATCCGAACGACCCGCAGCGGGTGGCCGCGGCCGAAGCGCTCGTCGACGCGGTGCTCTTCGACACCATCGGCGCTGGACGAGCGCACCAGCGTTATGCCCATGGGCTCGTCGGCTTCGCCGCGGGCATGACTCCGGCGGAGGCGGGAGTCGTCGCGGCGGATCCGCGGGTTGCGTTCGTCGAG
>JAPOLF010000265.1 GCA_029977305.1 bacterium
GGCCTCTTCGCCAGCACCCTCGATGAAGGTGGTGCTGTCCTTGGAGGCGACCACGCGGCGAGCGGTGCCGAGGTCTTCGATGCCGGCGCTGTCGAGGCGGCGGCCGACTTCCTCGGAGATGACCTGGCCACCGGTGAGGATGGCAATGTCGCGCAGCATCTCCTTGCGGCGATCACCGAAGCCCGGCGCCTTGACGGCGAGGACGTTGAGGGTACCGCGGAGCTTGTTGACGACGAGGGTGGCGAGCGCCTCACCGTCGACGTCCTCGGAGATGATCACGAACGGGCGGCGGGCATTCGCCACCTTCTCGAGCACCGGGAGGATGTCCTGAATGCTGGAGACCTTCTTGTCGGTGATGAGGATGAACGGATCGTCCATCTCGGCCTCCATCCGCTCCGTGTTGGTCACGAAGTACGGGGAGATGTAGCCGCGGTCGATCTGCATGCCCTCGGTGTACTCGGTCTCGAACTCGAGGCCCTTGGACTCCTCGACGGTGATGACGCCGTCCTTGCCGACCTTCTCCATGACCTCGGCGATCAGCTCGCCGATGCCGCGGTCGGCAGCGGAGATGGAGGCGACCTGTGCGATCTCCTCCTTGCCCTTCACCGGGCGGGCCATGTCAAGAATCTTGGCGACGACCGCGTCAGCAGCCTTGTCGATGCCCTGCTTGAGCAGCATCGCGTTGGCACCAGCGGCCACGTTGCGCATGCCCTCGTGGACGATGGCCTGCGCGAGGACGGTGGCAGTGGTGGTGCCGTCACCGGCGACGTCATTGGTCTTGGTGGCGGCCTCCTTGAGGAGCTGCGCACCCATGTTCGCGAACGGGTCCTCGAGGACGATCTCCTTGGCGACGGTCACGCCGTCGTGGGTCACGGTCGGGGCACCGAACTTCTTGTCGAGCGCCACGTTGCGACCCTTCGGGCCGAGGGTGGTCTTGACGGCATTGGCGAGCACATCGACGCCTTCCTTGAGGGAGGCGCGTGCAACTTCATTGAACTCCAGCTGCTTGGCCATGAACGGGAACTCCTCCAATCAACACAAGCACGAATGGCGATCCCGCACCTCGCGGGCGCCGGACCGGCCCTTAGTCCTTGATGACGGCCAGAATGTCCTTCTCGGAGAGGATCAGCAGATCCTCGTCCTCGAGCTTGAACTCGGTGCCCGCGTACTTGGCGAAGAGGACGGAATCACCGACCTTCACGTCCATCTCGATGCGCTTGCCGGCGTCATCGCGGCGGCCGGTGCCGGCGGCGACGACGGTGCCGCGCTGCGGCTTCTCTTTGGCGGTGTCCGGGAGCACAATGCCGGACTTGGTGGTCTCCTCACGGGTGGCGGGCTTGACGACCACGCGATCACCCAGCGGCTGCAGATTCATTGCCACAGTTCCTCCGGTCTCCTTACGTCCATCCGCCGCGCGCACATGCCCATCGGCGGGGCTGCGTCCCCACACTCCCGTTGAGTGCGGTGTTTGGAACGGCTGGAGCATAGCACAGCGATTAGCACTCTTCAAGGGTGAGTGCTAACCAAGGTCCTGAATTCGGGATGAATCAGGATGTTTTGGCTACAACAGGCGGTAGCTGGGGAGGAGCGTGGTAGGATGCCGCATCGGATTGAGCCCCTTGGCCGCAAGCCCGCAGTGGGGCGTGGCTTTTTCAGGTTGACAGGTTTTCGCCGCCAAACGGCCGTTCTTCGGGAGGTTTTCCGTGTCCTCGACAGCGCAACGCAGCCCTGCTGATTTTTACGCCGACCGGGTGCGGAATCTCGCGCCGTCCCCCACCCTCGCGGTGAGCGACAAGGCCCGACAGCTGAAGGCGCAGGGGATCGATGTGATCGACCTCGGCGGCGGGGATCCGGATTTCATCACCCCCGCCCACATTCGGCAGGCTGCGATCGATGCGATGAATGCCGGAGACACGCATTACGTGGCTTCCAGCGGAACACCGGCGCTGCGCAAAGCGATCGCCGAGAAACTCGCCAACGACAACAACGTGATCGTCGAGGCGAATGGCGGCGTGTTGGTGACCCCGGGTGGGAAGCAGGCGCTGTTCGAGGCCGTGATGGCGCTGGTCGGGCCGGGCACGGATGTGCTGATCCCGGAGCCTGCATGGGTCTCCTACGTGCCGATGGTGGAACTCGCAGGTGGTCGCGTGGTCCCGGTCAGCCTCGACCCGAACACCAGTTTCACCGTGACCCGCGAGGCGCTCGAAGCTGCAGTGACTCCCGCGAGTCGGGTGATCATGATCTGCTCGCCGAACAATCCGACGGGTCGGGTGCTGACCATGGCGGAGTTGGAGGCGATCGCCGATTTTTCCATCGCGCATGATCTCTTGGTCTTCTCGGACGAGATGTATGAAAAGATCATCTACGACGGTCGGGTGCACACGAGCATTGCCACACTTCCGGGGATGGCGGAGCGCACCCTGATCTTCAACGGGCTGTCGAAGGCGTATGCGATGACAGGCTGGCGCCTCGGGTATGTCGCAGGACCGAAGCCGTACATCTCGCAGATCGAGAAGGTCCACGGTCACTCCGCCACCTGCGCCACTTCATTCGTGCAAGCGGCAGGGGTGGTTGCGCTGACCGGACCGCAGGAATTCATCAGCGAGATGGTGTCGGCATGGGATCGGCGCCGACGCAACTTCTCGGCAGGGTTGAGCGGGTGCAAGGGCATCGTCTGTGCTCCGGCAGAGGGAGCGTTCTACGCCTTTGCTGACATCCGCGAATCAGGCATGAGCTCCACCGAGATGGCGGACTACCTCCTGAAGGAAGCCCATGTCGCGGTCACGCCCGGCAATG
>JAPOLF010000266.1 GCA_029977305.1 bacterium
GGAATCGAGCGCGGCTACTCCGGGCGGCGATGCCGGGCGTCGATCTCGAGGACGAGGCCGCAGCGGAGACACGGTTCCGGGAGATCGCCGACGGGATGGGCTTGAAGGCCGGGAGCTTCTTCATGCCGATCCGCGTGGCGGTGACCGGGCGGACGCAGTCGCCGGGGCTGTTCGAGACGCTGCGGGTGATCGGGGCGGAGCGGGTGACGAACCGCATCAATGCGGCGATCGATCTGCTGGGGTAGGCATCGCTGAGCGTGTGAGGAGGTCGCAGATGGCACGGCACCCGTGGGTGGCAGAAGCGGACAACGGCACGCGCTGGGGCATCCAGTTGGTGCTCGGTGATGAGGGGCTGACGACGGTGCGCGATCGGGCGCGGCTGGTCGAGCAGTTGGGGTTCGACGGGTTCTACATCTTCGACCACCCTGCCCTGCAGCCGGATCCGTGGCTGACGCTGGCGGCGGTCTCGAGCGTGACATCGCGGGTGCGACTGGGGTCGTTCGTGACGTGCGTGGAGTATCGCCATCCGGGGCTGACGGCGCGGTATGCGGCGGACCTCGACAACCTGAGCGACGGGCGACTCGTGCTCGGATTGGGGATCGGGTGGCTGAAGCCGGAATTCACCGCGTTTGATGTGCCGTACCTCGATGCCAAGGAGCGGTATGCGCTCCTGGAGGACCAGCTCGCGGTGCTGCCGGGCGCATGGAGCGGGGAGAAGTTCAGCTACGAGGGGAAGCGATCCCGGGTGGTCGATCTCACGATCGCGCCGCCGCCGGTGCAGCGGCCGCGCCCGCCGATCGTGATCGGGGGCAGTGGCGAGCTGCGGACGCTGGCGCTGGTTGCGGAGCATGCAGACGCGTGCAACGTGAACGAGGTCGAGGCGACTCAGGGGGGGATGCGGAATGTCGCCGGGGTGGAGGGGGTGCGCCGGAAGTTGGAGGCGCTGCGGAGCCACTGCGAGCGGGTCGGGCGACCGGTGGATGAGGTGCTCCGCACCCACTTCACCATCAAGCTGGTGATCGGGAAGACGGATGCAGAGGCGATGGCGAAGTTGGAGGCGATCCTCGCCTCGCCGAGCACGTCGCCGGGGACGCGGCGGAGTCATCCCAGCGCGTTCGTGGTGGGCTCGCCGGAGACGGTGGCCGCGCATTACCGGGCGATCCGTGAGGTGGGCATCCAGTACTTCGTGGTGCAGGTGGACAGCAGCGAGATCGAGACGCTGGAACTCTTGGCGACGCGCGTCGTGCCGGCGGTGGGGTGAGTGATGCGGCTCGAGGAACTGGTGCGGATGGCGCAGGGTGGGACGATCGTTCTTGATTGGAACGGGACGACGGTGAACGACACGCACCGGTCGATGTCGACGCTGAACCCGCTGTTGGAGCCGCACGGATTGGGGCCGCTCGGGCCGAGTGAGTTCAGCGAGGCGTTCTGCCTGCCGCTGAGCGCGATGTTGACGAACATCGGGGTGCCGGAGCAGCATCAGGCGACGGTGATCGACTTGTGGAACGACGCGATCCTCGACACCCCAGCGCCACTGGGGACGGGGGTCGAGGTGCTCCTGCGCGAACGGCATCGCCTCGGGCGGCCGGTGGGGGTGGTGTCGGCGGCGTTCCAGTCGAGTCTGGAGGCGGATGCGACATCGCTCGGGATCCGCGAATGGCTGGCCTTCATTGTCGGGGACGCGCACCCCAAGTCGGAGCCGATCCGACGCGTGGTGGCGAGTGAGGGTGGACCGGTGTTGTACGTCGGTGACACCGAGTACGACATGCTCGAGGCGATCGAGGCGGGAGCGGTGCCGGTGGGGGTCTCAGGCGGGTACCGGCCCGCGCAGGCACTGCGCGAGGCCGGGGCGGTGATCGTGCTGGACGACCTCTCGGTGTTGCTCGGCTAGATCCCGACGCTCGAGGCCTCGAACTCGGCGACCTCGAGGGCCGCCTCGCCGGTGGGCGCACCGGAGCGGAGCGGGATCTCGCGGAGGAAGAACGCGACCACGACGGCAAGGATGGCGATCGGGATGCCGGCGAGGAAGACATCGCCCAGTGCGCCGGCAAAGCCCTCGAGGACCTTGCTGCGGATCGGTTCGGGGATGTTCTGCAGGGCTTGCATGTCGTTCATCGCGCTCTGCATGCCACCGGCCGGCATGTCCATGTTGGGGAAGGCTGCCTGCATGTGCACCGCGAGGCGGCTGGAGAGGATCGCGCCGAAGATCGCCGCGCCGACGGTGCCGCCCATCTGACGGAAGAAGGTGGTGCTGCTGGTGGCGGTGCCCATGTCGCGGAACTCGACGGAGTTCTGAACTGCGACGGTGATGGTCTGCATGGTGGTGCCGAGGCCGAATCCGAAGAGATACATGTAGACGGCGACCAGCCAGTACGGGGTGACGGGCGAGAGGCGGCTCATGAGGAAGAGAGCGACGGCGATGATCGCCGCTCCGATGATCGGGTAGATCTTGTAGCGGCCGGTCTTGCTGATCAGGGCGCCGGTGCCGATGGCGGTGGTGAAGATGCCGGCGACCATGGGAAGAAGGGCGAGGCCGGATTGGGTCGGCGACATGCCCTTGACGGCTTGCAGGTAGAGCGGCAGGAAGATGATGCCGCCGAACATCGCCATGCCGGCGAGGAAGCCATAGAGGTTGCCGACGGCGAAGATGTCGTTGCGGAAGAGGCGCATCGGGATGATCGGTTCGGGGGATCGCTGCTCGACGACCACGAAGAGGATGCCGAACACCACGGCGAGAGCGAGGAGGACGAGGGACGCGGGATCCGTCCAACCGCGCTCA
>JAPOLF010000267.1 GCA_029977305.1 bacterium
GGCGCACGGGGTGTCGAAGGCCGTGCGGGCCGAGGCCGAGGCGCGCGGCCTCACGGTTTTCGACGCGACCTGTCCGCTCGTCACCAAGGTCCAGCGCCTCGCCCAGAAACTCGTCCGCCAGGGGTACTACTTGGTGGTCTACGGCGACTCCTGGCACCCCGAGGTTCGCGGCGTCATCGGCTGGGCCGGCACCAGCAAGTCCGTCGCCGCCAAGAAGATCGCCGATCTTCCATGGAATGCCCCGCGTGGCACCCAAGGTGAGGGGATCGTCACCCCGCCGCGAAAGGTCGCGGTCGTCAGCCAGACGACCAAGAACGTCGCCGAACTGATGAAGTTCGCCGCTGAACTCCAAGCCATGGTCATGCCCGAAGGCGGCGAGTTCCGCCTCTGCAACACCATCTGCGAACCCACCAGCGAGCGCCAGAACGCCCTCAAGCGGCTCGTGGAGGAGGACGAGGTCGACCTCATCCTGGCCATCGGTGGCAAGAAGAGCAGCAACACCGCACGCCTCGCCGAGGTCGGCAATCAGATGGGTGTCACCTCGTACCACATCGAGCGCCCCGAGGACATCCAACCGGAATGGCTCGAGGCCGTCGACGTCGTCGGCGTCACCGCTGGCGCTTCCACTCCGGACGATGTCATCGAGCAGGTCGTCGCCGCGCTCAGCGAGCGCGGGTACGCCGCACCGGAAGGCGGCATCCGCCCCGTCGACCCCGACTACGTCCCGGCCTACTAGCGGTCCTCGACCAGCGCCCGCTCCATCGCCTCGGCGATCGCCGTGGACTCCGGCTCCCCGGATTCGAGCAGCCCGGCGATGGCACCCTCGCGGTCCGCTTCCACCCGGTTCTGCCCGAGCTTCCACTTCCCGGTCATCGACCGCACAGGAATCTCGATCCCCACGATGCTGGAGAGCATCCCGGTCAGATATTCCTGCGGCGCGTCGCCCATCTTCCAGCGCGGCTCCCGATCGCCCTCGAACTGATTCGTCAGCAACCCCGCCTGCATGCGCACCCACTTGTACTCATCGTGGACGATGAGCGGCCCCCGCACCTGCACCATCAAGTAGTTGTACGTGGGCACCACCTCGTGCGTCAGCTGCTTCGTCTCGTACCACGTCGGTGAGATGTAGGCACTGCTCCCCTGGAACACCACCAGCGCCTCGCTGACCCCATCCCGATCGCGCCAGAGCGGGTTGTTCCGCGCCACGTGCCCGAGCAGCGTGCCCTGCTCCCCCGCCTTCGGATCGAACACGAACGGGATGGGATCCGCCGTCAGTCCCGCCGCACCATGGGCGATCACCAACCCCAGCGGCTGCTCCCGGAGGAATCCGCGGAGTACCTCGTCACGATCTTCGGCAAAGTGCGTCGGCAAGTACATGTCTGGAAGCTCCACATCAACATCCGACAGGCAATGACCCCTCGCCCCAATCCTCGCACAGCCCTCCGACACCGTTGCCGATCCAAACTCCTGCTATGCTGATCACCAACCCGAAAAGTGGGACGACCGAACCAGAGGCGAAGGGGCATGGTAGACACAGTCGACGTCATGATGAATCGCCGCTCATTGCTGGCAGTCACCGCCGCATCGCTCACCGCCGGTCGGCTCCATCCTGCCGCCGCCCAAGAAGCGCTTGCCATCGGCAACCCCGACATCCCCCACAGCACCGACACCAGCAAAGGCACCGTCACCTTCTATTCCTCTTGGCCGATGGGTGGCGCCTACAAGCAACTCGGCGGCGACGCCGTCGACGCCATCCGCTTCGCGCTCGGTCAGCTCGGCAACGCCGGCGGCGGGTACGCCATCAAGTACGAGCCGCTTGACGATGGCGTCGTTGCCAATGGCGGCGGATGGGACGCCGCCGCGGAATCTGCCAATGCCATCAAGGCCATCAACGACCCATCCTGCATGGCCTACATCGGCACCTACAACTCCGGCGCCGCCAAGATCTCCATTCCCATGACCAACCAAGCCGGACTCGCCATGATGTCTCCCAACAACAAATATCCCGGCTTCACCCTGCACCAACCGCCGTTCACCGCCGCCAACGAGCCCGACATTTACTATCCCACCGGCACCCGCACCTACTTCCGCAACAACGCTGATGACATCTTCTGCAGCACCACCGAGGCCCAGTGGATGCACGACCAAGGATGGGACCGCGTCTACATCCTCCACGACCAGTCCATGTGGGGGAAAGTCGTCTCCGACATCTTCCTCAGCGAGTTTGAATCCCTTGGCGGCACCATCGTCGGATACGAGGGCTATGACCCCCGAGGAACCGACTACATGGCCCTCATGGCCTCCGTCGTCGATGCCGAACCCGGTGTCATCTATTTCGCCACCAACCCGGAGAGCAATCCCGGCAAGGTGATCCAGGATGCACGAGCGTACATGGACGAGGAAGTCAGGATCTTCGTCCCCGCCACGCTGAACGATGCCGTCATCACCAGTTCCGGAGACGCGGCCGAGGGGCTCTACTTCTCCACTGCTGGCCTCTCGCCAGACGATCTCGTTGCTCTCGGCGGACCATGTGCGGATTTCGTTCTCTCCTTCCGCGAACGCCACGGCCGAGACCCCGACTTTTGGGCGCTCCATGCCTACGAGCTCGTCTACGTTCTGGTGCAAGCGATGGATGCCGCTGGCACCAACGATCGCGCTGCCTTCCTCAATGCCCTGTCCAGCACCACCAACTTCCGCAGCCCCTACGGCAACACTTGGTCGTTCACCGAGACCGGTGACCCGGACAACTTCGTGTTCGCCATCTACCAGTTCAGA